>CALDQB010000027.1 GCA_937911665.1 uncultured Clostridia bacterium
CTGTTTGGATGTAAAAATTCACTCTTTTATTTGTCCGAAATACTTGACAAGTTTCAGTACAAAAAGAAACGACAACTTTCTTTCGAAAATTGTCGTTTCTTTTTGGCTGCCTGACTAGGATTTGAACCCAGACAAAGTGAGTCAGAGTCACTTGTGCTAACCGTTACACTATCAGGCAAAATAATGGTGCGAGCAGTGGGACTTGAACCCACACGCCATAAGCACACGCCCCTCAAACGTGCCTGTCTGCCGGTTCCAGCATGCTCGCATCTATGAATATTTAATTGGTTGACTACCAAAGTCAACTCGTACATTATACAAGTATTATTACAATTTGTCAAGGCTTTTTTGAAAAAAATTCAAAAAAATTTAAAAACCCGAATTCAGACTGCGAGCTTGTTTTATCGGCATGGGGATATTATTTGAAAATTATGTTAATTATATACATAAAAAAGTTAACGGGGGAAAGACGATGAAACATAAAGAGATGGCACGGGCGATACTTAAGGGTATGGGCGGAGAGGAAAATATCCTTTCGATGACCCATTGCCTGACAAGACTTCGGTTTGAACTTAAAAATCCTGACAAGGCGGATATGACTCATCTTAAAAAGATTCGGGGCGTGAGAGGAGTTATTGTGCATCGGGGCAAATATATGGTTGTGATAGGGCACGAGGTTCCGAGTGTCTACGCAGCGCTTCGCTCAATCACATCATTTGAAACGGGCAGAGAAAGGTTGCAAAAGAGCAGGGGCAGATGCTCACTCTTTGCGGTCTTTTTCTATGCGTTGTCCGTTGCGGGAATAGTGGGAGTGACGGCAGAGTTTTTATATGAATGGAATATCATTTATATAAACTCAAAATGGCTGAAGACCATATCCGAGGTAGCAGAGGCGGGCTTGTATCTGACACCGCTTGTCTTTTGGAAAATTCTTACGGGCGGAAAAAAGAAAAGGCAGATTTATGATAAGAGAATAATATATGCACCCGTCAAAGGAAGGGTAAGGGAGCTTCCGCTAAGGATGGCAGACAGAATAGAGGTTGGGGCAGTGATTGAGCCTGAATCCGACCTCTTTGTAGCTCCGATAGACGGCAGAATAGACAGCGTATCGGGTAGCTTTAACAGTTTTTCGATTACAGGGGATTCGGGGATAGAGGTTGTGATTGAAATAGGAGAAGCAGGAACGGCAGATGCAGGACAATTTTTTAAAACATTCGTAGCGACGGGCGACAGAGTAAGAGTAGGTGACCCAATAGTAGAAATCGATAAAGATGCACTAGAAGTAAACGGTTTTGACGTGACCGCGATAGTCGGAATAAGAAATTACGAAAGGCATGGAAATGCAAGACTTGTTGCAGCGATAGCACAAGAGCAGAGACCGCTGATTGAGATATGCAAAGCGGACGCCGATGGGGATTTTCAGGGATAAACTATGTAACTGCCCGTGTTGACAAACAGAGTAAAATGTTGTAAAATGACGCTATATTAAGTGTTAGTTAGGAGACTGTGCGATGCTGAAAAAAAGATTGATTGCGGGCGTTCTGGTAATGTTGTCTTTTTTTTCTTTCGGGATGAATACGCAGGCGTTTAGTATAAAAGATTTGTTCGGCGGGGAGTATGTAGCTAAACCGGCAGAACCCAGAATTAAGATGTATATGCACTCTGGCAAGATGTTGCCTGTTGGCGGCGTTACTGATGCAAAGCTTAAATGCTCTGCGTCTGCAAAGGATGCCGCAAAATTGCTCTATGACGGAAATACAGATAAGGCGGTCCGCACAGAAGCAGACGAGGAAATCACGCTTGATATGGGTATGGCGGTACTCCTTTCTCATATAAGATATTATGCGGGCGAAATAGGGGACGGCAACAATTGCCTCGGGGCAAGATTTTATGCTTCGAACAATAACAGAAATTTTGTTGAGCTTGCGGTGATAGAAAATCAGGCTCCGCCCGAAAATGCATGGAACGAGATATATTTTGACGGGTTTGGCGAGTACAGATATTTCAAGGTTTGTCTCCCGCAGAACTCGAATATATGCGAGATAGAATGGATGGGCGCAGAGGGATTTTCCAAGACAAGAAAAGGTTCAAAATATGATATAAAATTCAGCCTTTGCGGCTATGATGCCATAGAAGATATCGATGCGACGATAGTTATGGCAGAGTATAATAAAGAAGGTGTCGCAAAACAGATAAAGACTGTTAAAAAGGTATTCGCTAAAGGCGAGACGGAGAATTTTATACTTGAGCTTGGCGGCGCAGACGGTGCAGAGGGTGACAGTTACAGAATAATAATATATGAAAAGAGCGGGGCGCAGACTCTTAAAGTCCCCCTAAGATACAGAGTCAACGGAGCGGCAAGAGGTCTTTCTGTTTCATCGGCGTTTGGAGACAATATGGTTTTGCAAGCAGACAAGCCTGCGGTGATTTGGGGCAAAGCACCCGAGGGCACAAAGGTAGGCGTCACGATAGAGGGCAGTCTCGGCGGAGGAGTAACAAGGTCGGCGATTGCAGATAAAAACTTTGACTGGGAAGTAAATCTCGGCACATTCTCTGCGGGCGGAGATTATACTTTAAAAATCGAGGGCGACGGCAGAGAATACAAATATAAGAATATAACCTTTGGCGATGTGTGGCTTTGCACAGGACAGTCAAATATGGAATATTATATGGTGGGCGGCGATAAGCAAGCCGCAACAGAGCTTGCAGATAAAGAAAGTATACGCAACGAGAATATACGCTTGCTTAATCTGTTTAATAAAGGCATAGAGGGAGCGGCAATGCCCGTTGACAATGCTCTGACAGACGGCACATGGTACAAGGCGGACGAGGAAACAACTGCTTATTGCACGGCGGTCGGATATTTCTTCGCCAAGGAGATAGAGGAGGTAATTGACCTCCCCGTAGGAATAATAAATGTGGCGGTAGGTGATACCGAAATTAACAGGTGGATTGCTAAAGGTGAGAAGTGCGGCAGCTTCACCTCTACCGACGGAGATTTGTATAATAACAGAATTTACCCCTTTGAAAAGCTGAATTTAAAAGGAATTATTCTCTATCAGGGAGAGGCAGACCAGTACAGAACCCATCTTTCTGCGGGAGAGTACAGTGATGCTATGGCAGGACTTGTGGACAATTACCGCAAAGTATGGGGCGAGGATTTGCCGTTTTACTGGGCACAGCTTACCCGTTATCGTATTGATGAAACACTGGTAAGAGAGGGGCAGAGGCTTGCTCTTTCCAAGGTTTCAAATCCTGAAAATACAGGTATGATAACCCTTATTGACCTTATGGGCAACTATGAGGCAAAAGAGGGCAGCTGCAGAAATGATATTCACCCGTGGGGCAAGGAAACCGTGGGCGAGAGATTTGCTGCATTTGCAAAACGCGACTGTTACGGAGTGAGCATCGCTGTAACCGGACCTGTTTACCAAAGCACCGAAATAAGTGGCGGAGAGCTTATTCTGACGTTTGAGTGTGACGGCAAATTGAGGGTTATGCCCAAAGACCGTTATGCAGATAAAATAACCGACAAGAAAATCAAGGACGAAAAGATAGACGTATCTGCCCCGATGGAATTTGAAATCGCGGGGGAAGACGGCAACTTTGTTCCCGCAACGGCAAGACTCGACGGCAAGACGGTTATTTTAAAGAGTGAGTCGGTTCCAAACCCTGTATATGCAAGATATGCCTGGGGCGCATACCCCGAAATGCCTAATCTTACGGATGACACAGGGCTTCCGTGTCCAACATTTACAACCGAGAATTTGAATTAGGTTACGATTATGTGACAAAAACCTTGCGTTTTTGTCACATTTTTCTTTGTTCTGTTGACACGGAAAATAAATTTTATTATACTTTTACTGTTGAAATAGATTGAGAGGAGCCGAAAGATGCGTTGTTTTTATTGTGGTAATATCGACAGCAAGGTTGTAGACTCCCGTTCTACAGAGGATGGAACTGCTATAAGACGCCGCAGAGAGTGCTTAAACTGCGGAAAGAGGTTCACTACCTATGAAAAGATAGAAAGTGTGCCGATTATTGTAATAAAGAAAGACCGCTCGCGTCAGCCGTACGACAGAGATAAGCTGCAGAGAGGAATAATGAATGCCTGTGCAAGCAGACCTGTATCTATGGAAATGGTTGATGATATATTAGACGGAATTGAAGCTTCAATTCACAACTCACTCGAGCGCGAAGTGCCGAGCGAGAAAATCGGTGAAATGGTTATGGACAGGCTCCGTGAAATTGATGAGGTTTCCTACGTAAGATTTGCGTCTGTTTATAAGCAATTTAAAGACATCGATACTTTCCGTAAAGAGCTTGAAAAACTCAGCGAGAAACAATAAATTTGAAACTTTATTAAAGCCCTGCATCGCGCAGGGCTTTAAATTATGAAAATATTAAAAAAATATCCAAAAAAAGCTTGCATATATAAAAAGATTGTGATATAATACTATGGCGTTTGGGAATTTGCGTTCCCTTGCAAAAATTAAATACGCACGCACAGCGATTGTATAGGCGTTGCCGCAAACCCATGACGGTACTTATACGAGGTGACCTGTGCGGAGGTAAAAAACTATGGAGGTGTAAATCATGGGAGTTATTCAGATGAAGCAGCTTTTGGAGGCAGGTGTTCACTTCGGACATCAGACACGTCGTTGGAATCCTAAAATGGCAGAGTACATTTTTACAGAGAGAAACGGCATCTACATCATCGATCTTCAGAAGACTGTAAAGAAAATTGAGGAAGCGTACTACTTTGTACGTGACATCGCTGCAGAGGGCGGCACAGTTCTTTTTGTAGGAACAAAGAAGCAGGCTCAGGATGCTATCCGCGAGGAAGCAGAGAGAACAGGCATGTACTTTGTAAATGCAAGATGGCTCGGTGGTATGCTCACAAACTTCAAGACAATCAAGAACAGAATTAAGCGTCTTTATCAGCTTGAGAAGATGGCTGAAGACGGAACAATGGAACTTCTCCCCAAGAAAGAGGTTATCAAGCTCAATCTTGAACACGAGAAGCTTGAAAAGTTCCTTGGCGGTATCAAGGAAATGAAGGATCTTCCCGCAGCTATGTTTGTAGTTGATCCCAAGAAGGAAAAGAATGCTATTGCAGAGGCTCACAAGCTCGGTATCCCCGTTGTTGCTATCGTTGATACAAACTGTGACCCTGAAGAAGCTGATTATCCTATCCCCGGTAACGATGATGCTATCCGTGCCGTTAAGCTTATCGCTTCAACTATCGGTAACGCTATTATCGAGGGACGTCAGGGTGAGCAGTTTGACGCAACTGTTGAAAAGGAAACAGCAGAAGAGGAAGTTAGCCTCGATATGCTCGACGAAGAATAATTCGTTATATAACTATGCGGCATAGCCGTGATGTAATATAGATTACGAGAAAGGATTGATATAAAATGGCATTTACTGCACAGGATGTTAAAAAGCTCAGAGAGATGACAAACTGCGGTATGATGGATTGTAAAAAGGCCCTCACAGAGACCGACGGCGATATGGACAAGGCCGTAGAGTTTTTGAGAGAAAAGGGACTTGCTACTGCTGCTAAGAAGGCAGGCAGAATCGCATCTGAAGGTATGGTTGAGGCTACAGTATTTGAAAACGGTGTAGCTGTTGCGGTTGAGGTTAACTCAGAGACAGACTTCGTTGCAAAGAACGAGGACTTCCAGAACTTTGTTCACGCAGTTGCAGGCGTTATCGCAAAAGAGAACCCCGCTGATGTTGAAGCTCTTAAGGAAATGAAGATTAGTGATTCTCAGACAGTAGGCGAAGCTCTTACAGAGAAGATTGCTACAATCGGTGAGAATATGAACATTCGTCGTTTTGAGCGTTTCGAGGGTATTAACCAGGCTTACGTTCATGCAGGCGGCAGAATTGGTGTATTGGTAAACTTTGAAGTTGCTGATGCAGCTAAGGCTGACACTGAAGAATTCAAGACAATGGCAAAGGACGTAGCTATGCAGATTGCAGCTGTTATGCCTGAATTCGTAAGAGAGAGCGAAATCCCCGCAGAGCGCGTAGAAAAGGAAAAGGAAATCCTTACTGCGCAGGCTCTTAACGAGGGCAAGCCCGCAAACATCGTTGAGAAGATGGTTGTTGGTAGAATTCAGAAGTTCTTTAAGGAAATATGCCTTGTGGACCAGGCTTATGTTAAGGACCAGGATATCACAGTTGGCAAGTATGTAGAGAACGTTGCAAAGAGTCTTGGAACAGAAATCTCTATCGTTAAGTTTGCTCGTCTTGAAAAGGGCGAAGGACTTGAAAAGAAGGAAGAGAATTTCGCAGACGAAGTTGCAAAGATGATGAAATAAGATTTGCAAAAGGAAAGCCCGTGCTTGATGCACGGGCTTTTATTTTACTTAATTTGCACATTGCTTTGCGTAAATCAATGCGCCCAAAAGAACCTGCTCGCCATCAAATTCAGAAATTCTTATATCAAAGCCTCTGTTTTCGACGGGTTGAGTATATCTGGTGAGAGCATCATTTAGCGCATCTGCGAAGTCATTATAATCCTTGGTGACGCTGCCGCCCAGAACGATAATTTCAGGGTCGATAAGATGATAAACGCAAGAGAGCGCCAATCCTAATTTATCGGCAGAGTCGTCTACAACTTTCTTCATCGCTGCATCGCCGCCGCGTGCAAGGTCAAAGACCTCTTTGGTGTTGGTGGTGATGCCTCTTACCTCTGTCCCTGTTGCTGCAATTGCGGTTCCTGAAGAATAAAGCTCCAGACAACCTTTTTTGCCGCACTTGCATTGTCTGCCGTTTGGCTCTACGGTCAGATGACCGATTTCGCCGGCAGAGGAATATGCACCCGAGAGTATCTTGCCGTCTACTACTATTCCGCAACCGACACCCGTACTCACAGTTACATATACAAGCGGGTCTGCACCCTTGCCTACCCCAATAACGCTCTCTGCCAAGGCGGCACAGTTTGCGTCATTTTCAAGGAAAACGGGGAGTGCGAGAGCTTCTTCGAGCATTGCTTTTATAGGAACATTACGAAATCCCATAGTTGCAATATGGACTATTTTACCATTCTTTATATCAAGCGGGCCAGGACAGGCAACACCTGAGAGTGTTACCTGTTCTTTTTGTATCCCATTTTCTTCGCACAATTGCAAAAATGCATTTTTGATACGCTCAACAAGGTTTTCGGCACCAAGTTCAGGTTGTGACGGGAAGCTGATTTTAGAGAGCACAGAGCAATCTGTGTCAGATAACGCCACAACGGTTTTGGTTCCGCCTATGTCTATACCTAAATAGTAACTCATCTTACTTACCGGCAACCTTTAAAAGCTTGGATGTAAGTCCGTGCATGCCAAAGGCATAAGCGTAGCGGTCGATAGAGTTCTTGAGCATATAGTTTACGTAGCCTTCGCCGTCGATGCCAACTTCTTTAAGGTTAGCGAGCATCTTTTCGATTTCTGCTTTAACAACAGGTGTTTCGTAGGTGTAGTGTCCGCAGATATCAGTAATCTGTGCGGTGAGAGTCTCGTCCTTGAGTACGTCTTCTACAGAAGCGGTTGCCATATCGCCAACCATCCACTTGCGCCAACGCTCACTCTTAACTGCATCGCGTGCCATTTCTGCTACAACGTTTGAACGCTTTTCAGCGGCAACAGTTCTCTCTTCTGTTTTAGCAAGCTCTAAATATGCTCTTGTTTCAACAGTACCAAATTCAGGAGCAACGTTCATAGCGGTTATGCCGAGAACGGGGTGCTCAAGAAGGATTTTGTCGCTGAGGTAGTCGCCGTTGTGCTCTTTTACGCCAACGCCGTGCTTTGCAGCATTTGCAGAAAGAAGAGCAGCGTTTTCGCGGTTGAAGTCACCTACGTTTTCGGTAAGACGGGTAAGTGTACCTGTCTGACCAACAACGAATTCAGGAGCCTTTATGCCCTTTTCTGCAAGACGTGCAACGAGAGTATCGATAAAGCTTGAGAAAGCATCAACAGAAGTAAGACCGCCGTTGGTTTCCTCTGTACCTGCTTCGTAGCCAACTTCAGGAAGACCTTTTTCCTTGCGGAACTTTTCAAGCTCGTCAATAATTTCAACAGTTCTGCCGATTACGATGTCAAAGGGAACGGTTCCCATTGAGTATTCGGGGTCTTTTGTGGGGTCGATGTGCAAAAGGTCAAAGCCTGATTCTATATCATGCTTGTATGAACGGATACATCTCTCCATTGCTTCGTCTACGGGGAGTTTTGCAGAACGCTCTTCGTCTCTCTGCCAGGGACCGCCGTGGTCACGGCAAAGGTAGCAAAGACCTTCAAATCCGATTTCCTTTTCTACTTCTACAACATCGGCTACAAATCTGTCCTGATCCCAGCCTCTTACATAACCGTGACCGAATTCGTCGCTGTCAACCTGATTACGGCTTGCGATAAGCATAATCGGGAAATCCTTCTCCTGAGCAAGCTCAAGAGTAGCTTTGATGAGGGGCTTAGACATGGGGCCTATGCCGAGCATTGTGAATTTTTCGCCGTTGTCTCTTAAAACCTTTGCGGCATTCATCATTTCAGTGATTGTAATTTTGTTGTTCATTTTATATATCCTTTCTGTTTTAATTTGTTAGTCAATTACCTGCAAATAATCTGCATAAGGTACCTTCTTGATAGGTGTAAGACCTGCCCATGCAGCAAACTCCTTAATTTCGTCGGTGTAGTTACCAAGAACTACGGGGAAGTGATGCTGGAAGCCGTTTACTAAAATAGTGTTAAGCAAATCCTTGGCACCGATTTCTTCGCCGTTGAGGGTAAGGTTTCCGCACCAACCGCGGCTGCCGTGGAATGAGAATTTGTCAGGAAGCATAAATTCGCCGCCCATATGAATTATCTTGTCACATTCGCCTGACAGACGCATTACGGTGATGGGGTTATCATCAAAGACCATATCACGTGCTACGCCGCAACGAGCGGTAAGACCTTTGTTAGGTTCGTGTGCCATACCACTGTAGTTACAGCCGAGCTTATAACCGTTCTTCTCGCAGTAGCGCTTTGCAGCAGGGCCGCAGTGCCAGAGGAGAATGGTTTCGTCCTTTTCATCAAATGCAGACAAGTCCATAAGTGTAGTGATTTCGCCGCCTGCTATGTACTTGAGAGCGAGCATACTAACTGCACTTAAAACGTCACCCTCGCACGCCATAACTGTTCCCTCGTCATTGAGCTGACCGAGAACAGAGCATACAGAATACTTAAAATCATCCTGGAACTTGGGCCAGCATGAAACTGCGATAGCATCGTAGTTATTCTCAGCGATGAACTCTTTGTAAGCCTTATAGAAACGAGCGCTTACTTCAAGGGTATTCTTTGCAGCCTCATCTGCATAACCGCAGGAGCAAGCAACCATATCATCCATGATAGGCTTAATTTCGTCAAGACTGTAAGCGAGAGCCTTGTCCTTAAGCTCAGAATATTCGTGCAGACGATTGAAGTAAATACCCTCAAAACGCTTGTTGAGATTTCTCTCATCATCATACAAATCGTTAAAGCCGGGAGCAATACCGCCTACAAGACCTATTCTTGAGCACTTAAGGTTCTTGATTGCAGTAAGAGCGCGAACTGTAATCTGGAGTCTTCTTTCAAATTCGGGATCATCGCCGTAGCCATAGAACCATTTTACCTTGATTTTATAATCTTTAAGGTAGTGAGCAACAATACCCATATGCATATTTATGCTGCAGAGTGAGTTGAAAGGAACTGCGCCCTCAACAGGTTCACCCTCGGGGATAGCCCAGAAGCCTACGTTTGCATTCTGAATTTTTGCAAAAACAGGTGCAAGCTGTCCTGCGGTGTAGGAGGTGTGCTGAACCATAAGGAAGTCGATTTTTTCTTCTTCCATTTTTTTAACGACTTTGATAGCATCCTCGCGTACAATTGCTGTTTCGGGATAAACTACTAAATCAAAGCCCATTGTTTCTGCATGCTTTTCCATCTTCTTAACGCAATCTGCAAAAGCTGCATCCTTGTTGCCGGGGAAGCTCAACTGACTTGTTCCCACCATACCGATTTTTAACTTAACCATTTACGTTCCTCCTTAGAAAGTAGTATATTTAAATTATATCATTATTTGACAGAATAGAGTATAAAATTACGCCGATTTGGCGTTAATCCATAAATTTCAAATTTTCTATTACCCTATCCGCTGCAAAAAGAGCAGAGCCTACGGCTGCGTTATTGTCGCCAAGTTCGGATAACAGAATTTTCGGCATATTACTTCCCAAAATATCTTCAAGCACCCGCTCTGTTTCAGGAAGGAAGAGACACGAGTAGGTAGTAAACTTACCGAAAAGTATAATTTGTTCGGGGTTTAAAAGCCCGATTGCACCGCTTAGCGCAAAGCTGAGCGCTCTGCCGAGATTTTTGAAAATTTCCACGGCGGTTTTGTCACCGTTTTGTGCAAGAAGAGCAATCTCTGCACAGGATTTATTTTCATTTTTAAGTCTTAAAAATTCCTTTTCGACAGCACTTTCTTTTACTACATCTTTAAGAAAAGACCATCCGCCATTGTTGTTGGGGATTACTGACATCGCGATTTCACAACCCTTGCCGTTGTTACCCATATAGATTTTACCGCCAAGCATTGCAGAAATGCCTATGCCATGGTCTATTCTCAAAAGAAGTGCGTCTTTGGTATCGATGCCGTTTAAGACGCCAAAATATTTTTCGGTGTAGAGTAGACAGTCAGGGTCGTGAAGAATTATGGTTGATATGCCGAAATGCTCTTCAAGTTCCTTGCAAATCTCGATATTTTTCCAACCGTCGATGGCTGAAATGCGGACAGATATTCCCTTTTCTGTATTAACATCGCCCTGCATCGCCAAAGAGATATACAATACTTTTTTAAGCTTATTTTGTTTTAATATGTTTTCAATAAGCTCAAAAAGCTGTGTGAGAGCACAGTCTTTGTTCTTTTCTTTGAGTTCGGTACGATATTCGTTTATTACCCTGCCTTTGAGGTCACATAGCACGGCGAGGATACCCTCCGAGTTAAAATCTACCCCTATAACATAGTTATCATTTGTGTTTATATCGAATTTTTCGGGGTGTCTGCCGACGCTTGTTTCCTCTTTGCCCGATGTTATTATGTAATTTTCATTCATAAGAAGAGTTGTGACAGTAGAAATATTGCCCCAGCTGAAACCCGTTTGATTCTGAAGCTCTCTTTTGGAAACAGGTCCGTTTTTCCTGATTTTCAAAAGTAACTTTTTAATATTTGCTTGTCGCAACTGTGAGTTAATCTTCATTTTCAACCTCTTTGCAAAGCCACTTTGCCGCTTCATAAAAGTTATCGGCAACATACACGGGCGAATAATCAGACCATTTTTCGCGGTCACAGCCGAGGGATTCGTTGCCCCTGCCGGTTTTCACCAGGATTAAATTACATCCCATTTTGCCGCCGGCATACATATCGCTCCAACGGTCGCCGATGACATAGCAGTCGCACATATTGAGTTTATACTTCTCCTGCGCCTGCTCTAAAAGTCCCGTCTTTGGCTTGCGGCAGTTACAGTCGTCGTCATCGTCGTGCGGGCAGATAAGCCAGTCTGACGCACCAATATCGCGGAATTCCGCAGCAAAATCCCAGCCGCCGTCCTTGCCTCGTGCAATGCAGGATTGATTAGTGAAAATAATGGGCAAAAAGCCGTTTTTATTAAGGAGGGCAAAAGCCTCTCTGGTGCCTTCGTAGGGATAGTAATCCTGCGGATATTCAACACGGTAATCTCCGCCCATAGTGCCGTCCCTGTCTATAAAAACAGCCCTCATTTCATTCACCTCAACTATAATTATATTACTTTTTGATATTTTGTCAATAGGCAGTTTCTTCTTATAAAAATAAATAATTGCCTGCGGGTAATGATGGATGTTGCGGGGCGGATGAATCCGTCCCCTGCAATGTATTATTGATATCGTACTCATTGTAGGGCAGGGGCTTGCTCCTGTCGAGAAAACAATGAGAAGGAACGAGGCACTTCCCTACAATTGTTTTATGATTGTAAAGGGTATATGATAAAAATTTGTATGTTTGTGAAAAGTTCTGTTGCAAAATGAAAACACTAATGTTATAATTAAAGACAGTAATTTTTATTTCATAGGAAAGAAAGGCAAAGAAAATGAACGGAAAGATAGGCTTTGATAACGAAAAATATATAAGACTGCAATCGGAGCATATAGGAGAGCGTGTACGCAAGTTTGGCGACAAGCTGTATTTGGAGCTTGGCGGCAAGCTTTTTGATGATTACCACGCATCCCGCGTTTTGCCGGGCTTTCAGCCTGACAGTAAGATGAAGATGCTTATGCATCTTGCGGACAGGCTTGAGATTGTTATCGTTATAAGCGCAGATGATATTGTTAAGAATAAAGTTAGAAGCGACTATAACATAACATATGACCTCGATACCATTAGACTTATCAATGCCTTTAAGAATCTTGGTTTAATGGTCGGCAGTGTTGTTATAACAAGATACAGCGGACAGTCTGCGGCGGATACCTTTAAAAAACGTCTTGAAAATATGGGGACAAAGGTTTTTGTGCATTATTCGATAGAGGGATATCCGTCCAATGTTGAGCATATAGTAAGTGACGAGGGTTACGGAAAAAATGAATATATAGAAACAGAGCGCCCGATTGTTGTTGTAACCGCACCCGGTCCGGGTAGCGGTAAGATGGCAACTTGTCTTTCGCAGCTTTATCACGAGCATAAGAGGGGTATAAAGGCAGGATATGCGAAGTTTGAGACTTTCCCTGTCTGGAATTTACCGCTCAAGCATCACGTGAATTTGGCGTACGAGGCGGCTACTGTTGACTTAAACGATGTAAATATGATAGACCCGTTCCATCTGGAAGCATATGGAGTGACAACAGTTAATTATAACCGTGATATTGAAATATTCCCCGTCGTGAATGCAATTTTTGAAAAAATTATGGGCGAGAGTCCGTATAAATCACCGACGGATATGGGCGTAAATATGGCGGGCTCGTGCATAATTGATGATGAGGTTGTGCGTCAGGCGTCCAAAGAGGAGATTATCAGAAGATATTATCAAGTGCTCAAGGATAAAATCAACGGCAAATGTGATGAGGATTCACTCTACAAGATGGAGCTTATTATGAAGCAGGCGGAGGTTACCTGTGAGCAGAGAGAGGTTGTCCATGCAGCTGTTTCCAAAGCGGAGGAAACAGGCGGAGCGGCTTGCGCAATTCAGCTTGTTGACGGCAGAATTGTGACGGGGAAAACGTCTTCGCTCCTTGGTGCGTCAAGTGCGGCACTTTTAAATGCGCTCAAAGCCATTGCGGAGATTGACGACGAAACCCACCTTATATCACCCGAGGTAATCGGACCGTTGCAAAGCCTTAAAATAAATCATTTAGGAAGCAGAAATCCGAGAATTCATCTTGATGAAACGTTGATTGCGCTTTCAATCTGTGCGGCGGGTGACCCGATTGCAAGACGCGCTCTTGACGGAATAAGCGCGCTTAAAGGAGCAGAGGCACATTCGTCGGTGCTTTTGTCGCAGGTAGATGAGACTATGTTTAGAAAGCTTGGAGTAAATCTTACAAGTGAAGCGGTTTATAACAAATAATTTAATTCATAAAAATCAGCGCCCCGGGTACAAATCGTACCCAGGGCGCTATTAAATGTTTCCGACGAATGTCGGTTATTAACTTATTTGTTCTCTGAATCTTCAGGTTCACAGATGAAAAGCTCCACTGACTTTGTTAAAACATCGGTGTAGCTGTATGACACTCGACGCTCGGTAGTAGAGACTTCGTAATCAGTGTCAAGCTTCACAACGAAAATGCTGGGGTAAGTATTTTCGATAACGCCTTCGCGTTCTACAATCTGCTTTCTGCCCCTTTTCGATTTAAGCCTTACTTTGTTTCCCACATTATCTGCAAGGCTTGATTTTATTTTAATTAAATCATTCTGAACGTACAATGGTAACACTCCTTAAAAATTTCTAAAAGAAAAGTGCAAACGGGTGACGCCGCTCAGGTGTTGCATCGTACAAACAAAACTAAAGGAACAAAAACAGACCTTGAATTTCACAAACTAACTATCGGCATAGTCTTCGCTTTTCTTTTAACTAATTTTAACACACTTTTTTAGTTTTGTAAATAGAAAAATACAAAATAATTACAAAATTTTTAAAATTATGTTACGGGGTAAAGCTTTTTAAAAACTTCCCTTGTATATTTTGGCAGAGAACCGGTGTAGTATGCAGAAACAGGGGGTTTCTTGACTTTTTTCAGGTTTTGGAGTATACTGAATAAAATGGGTAAAATTGTCTGAATGGAGGGATATTTATGGCGGATAATACGTCTAAACGCAGACAGGATATTGTTTTTTTGAATATTCTGTTTTGTTTGCTTGTTATTTTCATTCACGTATCGTCTGAAGTGGTAGTGAATATGCCTCAAAATATCCTGACGTTTAAGGTTGTCTTTGTGGCACAGAAGCTGTCATCTTTTGTGGTTCAGGGATTTTTGATGCTTAGCGGTGTCAAACTTTTTCTGAATAAAAGCGGAAAGATAAATTACGGCAAATATTATTTTGGAAGATTTACAAGAATAATTATTCCCTACATAATCTGGGTTTTCATTTACTATTGCTATTTTTGCTCAAAGGATTTTTTTGAATTTTCGGTCAGGGATTTTATCGGCTATCTTTTGCGCGGTGACCTTTCGGCACATTTTTATTTTATAATAATTTTAGTGCAGTTTGATATATTAACTCCGCTTTGGCGTCTGCTTTACAGAAAAGGAAGTCCCGCGGTGCATCTTATGTTTGCGCTTATAGTCACCGTTATATCATCGCAGTATCTTATGCCGATACTTACAACACTTTTCCCGTCTGCGCCTGCAATTGATTTCACAAACTGCTTTTTGCGCTATCAGATATATTGGACCGCAGGCTGCCTGATAGGGAAAAATTACGAACAGTTCCGTTCCTATCTCAAAAACAATATATTGCCGATATGTATCGGATTTATTCTGTGCGCCGCACTCAACGGGGCACTTGCCATTGCAACAGTCAGACATATACCTGTGTGGATGGAATTTGTCCATATTATGTATTGCATAAGCGCACTCTTGTTTTTCTATATGATATCTCAACTGTTTGCGGGCAATTCTATACTAAAGCCTCTTTCTCTTGTTGACAGGGCGAGTTATTCTGTTTATCTTCTGCATTGTTTAGTTCTTGTGATAGTCAATGACTATATGACAGACTATGGAATATTGTCGCTTAATGTGAGGTTTGGGATAAGAGCGGCTGCGGTATATGGAATAAGTATTACTGTCTGCGTATTGTGGGAGCTTATAAAAATTCCATTTAGAAAGATGCGAAGAAGGTCATAGATACATAAAATTTCAAGGAAAGGCAGAAAATATATGAATATTGCAAAGCCGTCAGAACTTAAAGAGCTTCTCGGAAGACACGGATTTTCGTTCAGCAAGTCATTGGGACAGAATTTTTTGATTGATGAGAACGTTCTTGATAAAATTGTATCGGCATCCCAGCTTAATGAGGATAGTTGTGTCCTTGAAATCGGCCCCGGTGCGGGTGTGCTTACACAACGTCTTGCAAAGACGGGTGCTGCTTGTGTTGCGGTTGAAATTGACAAGGCTCTTATTCCCATACTCAACGAAACAATGGCGGAATTTGAGAATTTCACCCTGATTAACGAGGATATACTAAAGGTTGATTTGCAAAACCTTGCCGAAACTGAGTTTTCGGGCAAACCCTTTCACGTGATTGCAAATCTGCCATATTATATAACTACCCCCATCGTAATGAAGCTTCTTGAAGACAGACTGCCTGTGCTTTCGATGACTCTTATGGTTCAAAAAGAGGTTGCAGACAGAATGTGCGCAAAGCCTGGCGGAAAGGAATATGGCGCTCTTTCCGTAGCGGTAGGCTATTATGCTGAGCCATCTGTAATATGCAAGGCAGAACCTCATTGTTTTATGCCTCAACCCAAGGTTGCATCCAGCGTGGTTCATATGGAAGTGAGCGAAACGCTCAGAGTATGCGTAAACGATGAGAAGAAATTCTTTGCGATTGTAAAATCAGCTTTCGGTCAAAGAAGAAAGACGCTTATGAATGCAATATCCAAAAGCCCGTATCTTTCTGCGGACAAGGAGAGGGTAGCGGAGGCTCTTATCGATATGGGACTGCCTGTCGATATTCGAGGAGAAAAGCTGAGTATTGAGCAGTTTGCAGAGTTTTCAAACAGAATGTTTTAAAGGAGCGGATAGTATGTTTTGCTCAAAGTGTAAGAGTAATTATCGTGATGGGATACTTATATGTCCCGAATGCGAAGAAGAGCTTGTAGAAGAGCTTAAAAAGTCTGTGTCTGTAAGCTTTAATCCTGACGAAAAGATTTGCACTTTATGTACAGCGGGGGATGAATTTGAAGCGGATATTATAATTTCTAAGCTTCGGTCAGAGGGAATATATGCGTCAAAGAAGTTTAAAGGGAGCGACGATTACGGTCGGATTATTTTGGGCAGAACAGTTCTTGGAGTTGAGATACAAGTAGGCGAATCTAATCTTGCCGAAGCAGAGAATATAATAAAAAGTTAAAATCTATAAACAAAAAATATAACACGATATAAAAATTGTGTAAAATTATTATTGAAAAATTTTTACTTTTAGTGTATAGTATTATGGGGTTAGTTTGAAAGCAACCCGCTTGATTTAGTAAATAATTAAAACATATATAACTTAGGAGGAAAAACAAATGACAGATAACAAGTTTGTTATGAGTTGGCTTGAAGAGATGAAAGCTCTTTGTAAGCCTGACAACGTGGTTTGGATTGACGGAAGCGAAGAACAGCTCGAGGCTCTCCGTGCAGAAGCGGTTTCAACAGGAGAGATGATAAAGCTCAATCAGGAAAAACTTCCCGGTTGTTATTATCATAGAACAGCGGTAAATGACGTTGCAAGAGTTGAGGACAGAACATTCATCTGTACCCCCACAAAGGATGAGGCAGGTCCCATCAACAACTGGATGGCACCTGATGAAATGTACGCAAAGCTCAACGCTTTGTATGACGGCTCAATGAAGGGCAGAACAATGTATGTAATTCCTTATTCAATGGGCCCTGTTGGTTCACCTTTCTCAAAGATTGGTATTGAGCTTACAGACAGCATCTATGTTGTTCTTAACATGGATATTATGACAAGAGTGGGAAGCGAAGTTCTCGCAAAGATTGAGGGCGACGATTTTACAAAGTGTCTCCACGCTAAAAAGGATGTAAATCCTGATGAGAGATATATCGTTCATTTCCCGCAGGATAACACAATTATGTCAATTAACTCTGCCTACGGCGGAAACGTACTTCTCGGTAAGAAGTGCTTCGCTCTCAGAATTGCTTCATACCTCGGTAAGCAGGAGGGCTGGATGGCAGAGCACATGCTCATCCTCGGTCTTGAAAATCCGCAGGGAGAGGTTAAGTATATCGCAGCAGCTTTCCCCTCAGCTTGCGGAAAGACAAACCTCGCTATGCTTATTCCCCCCGAGTATCTCAAGGAAAAGGGTTACAAGATTTGGACAGTAGGTGACGATATTGCTTGGCTCAGAATAGGTGAGGACGGCAGACTTTATGCTATCAACCCCGAGGCTGGTTTCTTCGGCGTTGCTCCAGGAACAAGCGAGAAGACAAACTTCAACGCTCTTGAGTCTACAAAGAAGAATACTATCTTCACAAACGTTGCAATTAACAATGACGATATGACAGTTTGGTGGGAAGGTCTTGACAAGAACCCGCCCGAGAACTGCACAGAGTGGACAGGAAATGTAGTTAACGGCAAGACATACGAGGGTAACCTCGCAAACCCCAACTCAAGATTTACTGCTCCTGCAATTAACTGCCCCTGCATCTCTCCTGAGTTTGAGAATCCCCAGGGTGTTCCGATTTCTGCTATCGTATTCGGCGGCAGACGTGCAAAGACAGCTCCGCTTGTATATCAGGCAAGAGATTGGGAACACGGCGTATTCGTTGGTGCTACAATGGCATCTGAAACAACAGCTGCAGCTACCGGTGCAGTAGGCGTTGTAAGACGTGACCCGATGGCTATGAAGCCTTTCGTTGGCTACAATATGGCTGATTACTTTGGACATTGGCTCGATATGGGTAAGAAGATGGATCCTGAAAAGGCTCCGAAGATTTTCCACGTTAACTGGTTCAGAAAGGATAACGACGGAAAGTTCCTCTGGCCCGGCTTTGGCGACAATATGAGAGTTCTTCTCTGGATTCTTGATCGTTGCGCAGGCAAGGCAGACGCTACTGACAGTGCAATCGGTCTTCTCCCCTCAATAGCTGACATCGACACAACAGACCTTGACGTTACTGAAGAACAGCTCAAAGAGCTTCTCAGTGTTGAGAAAGATGTATGGATGGAAGACGTTGAAAATCAGGAAGAATACTTCGCACAATTCGGAGACAGACTCCCTGCAGAAATCAAGAATCAGCTTGAAACTCTTAAGAATAATCTTAAATAAGTTTGCTATAAATCCCCGTTGGAACTCCGCGGGGATTTTTATTTTCAGATTGACATTTAATTTATATATGTTATAATTTCAGTATTGTTAATATGAGTATTTTGTACCAAAATATTTTGATGGAGGGCTTGTTATGAATCCAAATTTGAAAAAATTTAAAGTTATTCCGTCGGTTGTTGAAGCGGATAAGGAAAGCGAGATAACCATAAAAAGTCTGGACGGAACATTCAGATTTTTTGATGATACAACCTATGAGGTAAGATTTATTCCGCAGGATATGAGCGATGTTCCCATAGATAAGGAGATATCTTTAAAAGGCTATGAAAAGGCAAGAAAGACGTTTTTTGTAAAGCCCGAAAATGGGGAACTTAAAATAAAATACTATTTCGCGGGTGAGCAGGAATGGCGTATCAATATCTGTAGTAAGGAATATAAAAAGCATCAAAATCCCTTGTTTGAGAAGTACGACCCATACTGGAGGGGACTTATTGATGAGCCTTTGGGAGGAATAGCCCTGCGTGTTTATTCGCTGAAAGAGGATTTATATAAAAGAAGAGCCCTGAAGGGTGATTTGCATATACATACGCTAGGCTCTGACGGACGGGAAAGCTCCGAAATGGTTGCGGCAGGTTACAGAAAAGCGGGACATGATTTTATCGCAATAACAGACCACAATGTATTTAATGCCTCAAAAGATGCCGAAGAAAAATTAAGGTTTGTCAAAAACTTCAAAATTATTAACGGTGAAGAGGTTCATAATGGCTATGTTGGATTTTTCCATATGGTAAATATCGGGGGAAAGTACAGTGTCAATGACATATATCTCAATGACCCGCAAAGGATTGACAGTGAGGTTAAGGAGCTTGAGAGTGAGATTGAGATTCCCGAAAATTTAGATAAGAGAGAATATTTAAACAGAGTATGGCTATATCGGGAAATAAAAAAGAGCGGCGGGTATGCGATATTTGCACATCCTTACTGGGACATAGAATATCTGCATACATCTACGGCTATGAGCAAGGCGATAATAAAGAATGGCCTTTGTGACGCTTTTGAGTTGTTGGGCGGCTGCACCCCAAAAGGCAATAACCTTCAGGTTGCATTGTATAATGATTTGAGAGCAGAAGGATGTGATATTCCTATTGTCGGATCTACCGACGCTCACACTGTTTTAGGAGAGGAATATCTGACCCGTTCAACAGTCGTGTTTGCAGAGGATGATGATATTATAAAGGCAATATCTGACGGATATAGTGTAGCGGTTGAGTCGTTGCCGCATGAAAATATCAGAGTTTACGGCAAACTAAGATTGGCGTTTTATACACATTTTCTTCTTGAAAATTATTATCCCGTTCATAACGAGTTGTGCTCGGCTTCAGGATTGTTTATCGAGGAATATATAAATGGAAACACCGATGCCAGGGAACTTATAGAAAAAGCGGAGGAGCGGGTTTCTGAATTCGAGAGTGAATTCTTTGGCGTGTGATATTACGCGAAAGATATTTTTAGTTTAACGCTCAGACACCATTATGGCAGAAGTGTGTATCTAAAATGCACACATAAGATTTGTGGGGCAAGGGCTTGTACCTGCTGAAAAAAACAATTTGTAGGGAATGACCTATGTGTCATTCCGCAAAAATGTCAAAAATGTATAGAAAATACAAAGGAGTAGAACTGAAATGGACTTAAAAGATAAGATTATTAATTTCCTTGGTGACAGTATAACAGAAGGCGTAGGGGTGGAAAATCCCGAGAACATATTTCATCAGAGAATTGCAAAAAAGTATGGATTAAAGAGTGCAAATAATTATGGAATAAGCGGAACACGCATTGCAAAGCAGAAAAATCCGACTATTGAGGAACCCAGCTTTGATAAGTGGTTCTGTTCCCGCGTTGATGAGATGACCTCTGATGCTGATGCGGTTGTAGTTTTCGGCGGTACGAATGACTGGGGACACGGGGATGCCCCGATAGGCAAATTTTCAGACAGGACAGATGACACCTTTTATGGTGCTTGCCACGTTTTGTTCAGCAGTCTTATATCCAAATATGCAGGGAAGCCGATTGTTGTTTTGACTCCGCTCCACAGATACAGAGTTGATGAGGATGAACTGGATATAAAAGCTAAGGACAGGGGAACCCTTAAAGATTATGTTGAAATAATAAGGGAAGTTGCGCAGTATTATTCTTTGCCTGTTTGTGATTTGTTCGCAAATTCAGGACTTCAGCCCAAGGTGGATATTATAAGAGAGAAATTTGTGCCTGACGGCTTGCATCCAAATGATGACGGACACGCAATTATGGCAGAAAGAATAGGAAACTTTTTGCTTGGCTTATAAGGCAAAAGGAAAACGGCTGGAACGAAGGAGAGCGGGTGAGGATTATGCATAGTTATGCGGTTGATGTTTTTCTTGATGTTATCGCAATCATCATATTTTTAATCAGTGCATATTATTTTACAGTAGCGGTATTCTCACTCGCTCCCGACAGAAAAATTCCGCCCGAGATAAAGGCAAATCGTTATGCAGTTATAATCCCTGCTCATAATGAAGAGCGGGTAATTGAAAAGCTTATACAAAGCATAAAAAATGCTGACTACGAAAAAGAACTTATTTCGGTTTTCGTAGTTGCCGACGGTTGCATAGATCGTACCGCAGAGGTTGCAAAAATGTGCGGGGCGACCGTAATAGAAAAGGGAAGAGCCACCTGCAAGGGTGATGCGCTTAAATTTGCCATTGAGTATTTAAAGAATGAAAAATACGATTGCGTTGCCGTGTTTGACGCGGACAATGAGGCAGACAGCAGATTTTTTCGGGAAATGGATGAGAAGCTCGCCCTCGGGGCAGATGCGGTTCAGGGATATATAGATTCAAAAAATCCGTATTCGTCATGGGTTGCAAATTCTCATTCAATTTGGTATTGGATAACCAATCGAATAACGCAAACGGGCAGAGAAAGAGTTGGTTTGGGTGTAAGGCTCGGCGGTACGGGCTTTGTTTTGCGCAGAAGTATTATTGAAAAAATTCCGTGGACAACCGAAACCATAGCAGAGGATGCAGAGTATACCTGCAAGCTTGCACTGGCGGGGATTCGGGTAAGCTACGCCCAGCGGGCAGTAGTATATGATGAAAAACCCACCACCCTTGCCGAGTCAGTTATGCAGAGAAAAAGATGGACATGCGGAATTCGTGACGTTCAAGGTGAATATACAACAAAGCTCTTGTTTAAGGGCAAGTTTAACGCGCTGCTTGGACTATGGGGCGATATGCTCTACCCACTATCGCTGGTGTTACTTGCCATTTGCTCTTTTGCTGACATAACAGCCGTTTTTTCAGGCATAATAGGCGGCACAATTCTAAATATTTACCTTGTGGCAAATATAATTGTTGTATGTATGGGTATGGTTTTTGACAAAAAGTTGAATTTAAGGAATATCTTTAATATATTTGGGTTTATACTTTATATGATAAGCTGGATAATTATAGGAGCTTTTGGCGTCTTCACAAAAACGTCGAAAGGATGGTATCATACAATTCACAAAGGTAATAATTCCTAATAAATTACCAATTTTACAGAGAAGCAGGTATAATTTGAGAAAACAGTAAATAATCGGTTATAATTGCCTGTATTCGGCTATAATTTAAGTTGATTTATTCCCTGTTTTTTTGTATCATAAACACATTAGCACTCTTTGTGTTAGAGTGCTAAAAAATTGTTTAAATCATTTCTAAATATATAAGGAGGGTTCATTATGAACATCAAACCATTATCTGACAGAGTAGTTATAAAAATGCTCGAAGCAGAGGAAACAACAAAGAGCGGAATAATACTTGCGGGTACCGCAAAGGAAAAGCCTCAGGTTGCAGAGGTTGTAGCGGTAGGCCCCGGCGGCATCGTTGATGGCAAGGAAGTTAAGATGGAGCTTTGCGTTGGCGACAAGGTTATTATGAGCAAGTACGCAGGAACAGAGGTTAAGCTTGACGGTGAGGAATATATCATCTTAAGACAAGGTGATATTCTTGCAAAGATTGACTAATTTTAATTCGTAGATATCAGAAAGGATGTTATAAAATATGGCAAAGCAGATTTTATTTGGAGAAGAAGCAAGACGCGCCCTTGAGAGAGGCGTAAATCAGCTTGCTGATACAGTTAAAGTTACACTCGGACCTAAGGGCAGAAACGTTGTTCTTGACAAGAAGTTTGGCGCACCCCTTATCACAAACGACGGTGTTACCATTGCCAAGGAAGTTGAGCTTGAGGACGCATTTGAAAATATGGGAGCACAGCTTGTAAAAGAGGTTGCAACCAAGACAAATGATATCGCAGGTGATGGTACAACAACCGCAACCTTGCTTGCACAGGCACTTATCCGCGAGGGTATGAAGAATGTTGCGGCAGGCGCAAATCCTATGGTTGTAAGAAAGGGTATGGCGGCTGCAGTTGATGCGGCAGTTACACAGATTGTTGCAAACAGCAAGAAAGTTGCCGGCAAGGAAGATATCGCACGTGTTGCGTCTGTTTCCGCGGCTGACGAAAATATCGGCACTCTTATAGCAGATGCTATGGAGAAGGTTACAAGCGACGGCGTAATCACAGTTGAAGAGTCGAAGACCGCTGAAACATATTCAGAGGTTGTAGAGGGAATGCAGTTTGACAGAGGATATATCACACCTTATATGGTGACAGATACTGATAAGATGGAAGCGGTAATCGACGATGCTTACATTCTCATCACCGACAAGAAGATTTCAAATATTCAGGAAATCCTCCCCGTTCTTGAGCAGATTGTTCAGTCGGGAAAGAAGCTTCTTATAATTGCCGAGGATATCGAGGGCGAGGCACTTTCAACTCTCATCGTTAACAAGCTCAGAGGAACCTTCACTTGTGTAGCTGTAAAGGCACCCGGCTTTGGTGACAGAAGAAAGGAAATGCTCAAGGATATAGCAATCCTCACAGGCGGTGAAGTAATTTCCGAAGAAATCGGTCTTGAACTTAAAGAGGCTACTATCGAGCAACTCGGCCGTGCCCGTCAGGTTAAGGTTCAGAAAGAGAACACAATTATCGTTGACGGAATGGGCGATAAGGGCGAGATTGAAAACAGAGTAAATAATATAAGAGTGCAGATAGAAGAAACCACTTCAGAGTTTGACAGAGAAAAGCTTATGGAACGTCTTGCAAAGCTCGCAGGCGGTGTTGCAGTTATCAAGGTTGGTGCTGCTACCGAAATCGAGATGAAAGAAAAGAAGCTTAGAATTGAAGACGCTCTTGCAGCTACTCGTGCAGCAGTAGAAGAAGGTATCGTAGCAGGCGGCGGAACTGCATTTATCAATGCAATTCCCGCAGTTGCAAAGGTTGTTGAAGAAGCAAGTGGCGATGAAAAGACAGGTGCACAGATTGTACTTCGCGCACTTGAAGAGCCTGTTCGTCAGATTGCATATAATGCAGGTATCGAGGGCAGCCTTATCGTAAATAAGATAAAGGAAAGCGAAGTAGGAGTAGGTTACAACGCACTTATCGGCGAATATATGGATATGTTAAAGGGCGGCATCGTTGACCCGACAAAGGTTACACGTTCAGCTCTTCAAAACGCAGCAAGCGTTGCGGCTATGGTTCTTACAACCGAGAGTCTTGTCGCAGATAAGCCCGACCCTGCGGCAGACGCAGCGGCAGCAGCGGCAATGGCAGGCGGCGCAGGCGGAATGTACTAAAAGATAAGTTTAAAGGCAAGCGAAAACTCTCGCTTGCCTTTAATTTTCACTTGAAATAACCGAAAAAATGTGGTAAAATAAAGATTGCATTTGCGCCTGTAGCTCAGTTGGATAGAGTGTCAGACTCCGACTCTGAAGGTCGTGCGTTCGAATCGCATCAGGCGTACCAAAAAGAAACGACAATTTTCGACAAGAAAGTTGTCGTTTCTTTTTGTCCGAAATACTTGACAAGTTTCGAAATTGTGGCTTTGCTTACGCAAAGCTTATTTCTATGTCATCTAAACCGTTCGGATCTTCCAGAAAAAATACTTGTCAAGCAACAAGTCTTTTTTAATCAACCAAACAATTGACAGCTTTAAATATTGGTGGTATCATAAGTATATAAATTTACAGAGGTGATTTTATGTTTTGTCCAAAATGCGGAACAGAGAATAATGATAATATGGGTATATGCGAAGGTTGCGGATATGTTTATATAAAGCCTGAGGAAAAGGCGGATAATGAAGAAGTCGCAATCGAGACGGAAAAAGAGGGAAAGCCACTTATACAAATCACGGGCAACACAGATTTAATTAAGAAGAATGCCCCCGCGTTTGCTATGTGGATTATAGCAGCAATAGTATTTATAATTTCTTTTGTCGCGGCAGGAAACATCGCTTCGGGAGGGGCGGAAATATCCTCTATTCAATCCGTCGGGGGACAGACACTTGAAGAAGCGTACTACCAGAGTCTTGGCTCTGTATATGCGGGATATGCGGGAATTGTGAGAGCGATTGGCATATTTATGACATCGGTGCTTACTTATCTGGGTGCACGTTGTTTTAAAAAATAGATAAAAAAGGCGTCGAATTTCGACGCCTTTTAAAATTTTATTCTTTTCCGTCCCAGCAATAAGTACACAGATTGCATTTATCAATGCCGATTGCCTCAACTATGCCGTCGATAGACTGGAATTCAAGAGACTTAAAGTGTAGCTTTTCGCAGATTGCTTTTCGCAAGTTTTTACCGCGCTCCGTAGCACCATCGCTATATTCGGCAATATGATTAAAGCCCTCTTCGCCCTCAAGCTCCATTATGATTTTTCTTGAAAGAAGCTCCATCTCATTTGTCGCACGTGAAAAGTTGAGATATTTACAGCTATACATAATAGGAGGACAAGCAGAGCGCATATGAACAGATTTTGCGCCGTTATTATAAAGAAAATCAACAGTTTCCTTAAGCTGTGTTCCTCTTACAATTGAGTCATCAACAAAGAGAAGATTTTTATCTTCAATCAAATCATGTATGGGGACCTGCTTCATTTTAGCAATTTTATTTCTGTCGGACTGACGGGCAGGAGTAAAGCTTCTTGCCCAGGTGGGTGTATATTTGATAAAAGGTCTTGCGAAAGGAATACCGCTCTTGTTTGAATAACCAATAGCGTGCGGAGTGCCTGAATCGGGAACACCGCTTACAAAATCGATGTTTTCGGCGTTGTTTGCCTCGGCATCACTCTGTGCCATAATTTCACCATTGCGTGAGCGCATAACCTCTACATTGACACCTTCATAGGTGGAGGTAGGATATCCGTAATAGGACCAGAGAAAAGCGCATATCTTCATTTTTTCGCGAGGCTCTGCAAGCTGGGTCACGCTATCTGCGGCAAGCTCTACAATCTCGCCGGGACCAAGCTCGCGTTCGATTTCAAAACCAAGTTTATGAGCGGCAAAGGATTCAAAGGTTACGCAATACCCATCATCGCTCTTGCCGATTATTACGGGTATTCTGCCAAAACGATCGCGTGCGGCAATAATTTTGCTGTCGTTTTTCAGGATAAGAACAGAGCATGTCCCTTCAATAACATCCTGTGCAAACTTTATACCCTCTGCAAATGAGTCCCTTTGGTTTATAAGAGCTGCTACAAGCTCGGTTGAGTTTATAGCACCGCCTGTCATTGCGTTGAAATGCACGTGAGAAGAAGAGAGATGTTTGTCAATTATCTCTTGTGAATTATTTATAATACCTATTGTGCAAATCGCATATGTTCCTAAATTTGAACGTATTATCAAAGGTTGAGGGTCATAGTCGCTGATACATCCTATTGCAGAGTTGCCCTTCATTTCATCAAAGATATGCTCAAACTTGGTTCTAAATGGTGAATTTTCTATATTGTGAATATCTCTCTGCAAACCGACCTCGACATCGTATGCTGCCATTCCGCCGCGGCGTGTTCCAAGATGGGAATGGTAGTCCGTGCCGAAAAACACATCAGATATTGCGTCGTATTTGCATGCTGCTCCAAAAAATCCTCCCATAAATTTACCTCCGTATTTAAAGTATATAAGGTAGGGACACAGATGCGCCCCTACCTTTTAGTTTTCGAGTATGCTGCGAACCTTATCGATATCCTTGATATCAATAAGGCACGAGATTTCGGTTTCGCCTGTGGTAATAAGCTTAACGGGAATGTCTGCATCTGCGAGCAGAGTGAATAATTCAGCCGCAACACCCGGGGTGTTGCGCATCCCTTCGCCTATTAAAATGATTTTTGTGTTATTGCCGTTAAGTTCGGTTGAAATATCAGAGCCTACCGAGCGGAAAGCCGCGGTTGCCGCAACAACATCAGAGAGGCTGTCCTGCGGTACCGTAAAGGAAAGATTAATTTTATCTTTGTACGGAGCGGTCTGACATATCATATCTACGGACACATTACGTGCCGCAATTTCATTCAATATAAATGAAGTATTACTTATTCTGTTGGGGATGTTGTTAATGGTTACAAGCGCAACATCTTCAAGATAATCAATTTGCGTGATTGTTTTAATCATATCTGTACTCCCCTTCGTTATAATTTTAAGATTGAATAAGGTCTTTCATAGAATAAAGTGCGGGTGCCATATCTTTAAGAAAGACAGCCGCCTTTACTGCACCCACCGCAAAAACCTCTTTAGAGGTAGCAGTGTGGCGAAGCTCAATAACCTCGTCGCGCCCTGCGAAGATGACGGAATGCTCGCCAACTATTGTTCCACCGCGAACGGCATGAATTCCGATTTCGAATTTATCACGCTTTTTGCGTACACTGTGTCGGTCATAGGTATATTCAGGCTCGTATGAAATCGTGTCTGCGATAGCATCTGCAATAGCAAGAGCCGTTCCGCTCGGTGCATCGAGCTTTTGATTATGATGCTTTTCTATGATTTCTATGTCAAAATTATCCTCAAGCAGCGCTGCCGCCTTTTGCGCCAGACCAATCAGGAGATTTACGCCAAGCGACATATTTGCGGAGAAAAACACAGGAACTTCCTTCGCAGTCTGCTCTATTTTTGAAATCTGGTCACCGGACAGACCCGTTGTGCAGATTACCGCAGGAGTGCGAGTATCCTTTGCAAAATCGAGGATTGCATCAGTCATTGACGGATGAGAGAAATCGATAATTACATCGACTTCCTCGCTAATCTCCAAAAGAGATGAGTATACAGGGAAATCAGTGCCAATGGGGAGGTTTACATCAAAACCTGCCACAATGGTAACATTATCGGCGCTCTCGACAGAGCGTGCAACGGCACGCCCCATATTTCCGCCGGCACCGCACAGAAGTATCTTTGTCATTTGTATCACCTTCTTAAGCTGTGAACTCGGAAAGTAAGCCGTAATCCTTTAAAAGATTTTCAAGCTTTGATAAATTCTCGGGCATCATTTCGCAAAGAGGCATTCTGAAACCGCCTACATGGAAACCGAGCAGATTCATAGCCGTCTTAACGGGTATCGGATTAACCTCGATAAACAGCATTTTTATAAGCGGCATATATTTGAGGAACAAATCACGTGCCTCTTCAACATTGCCGTCGATGAATTTAGCGCACATATCGTGGGTATCCTTGGGACAAATGTTTGCAAGAACAGATATAACACCCTTACCGCCAAGTGACATACAGGGGATAATCATATCATCATTGCCCGCGTAAATATTAAGGTCTGTTTCAGCTGCAACCTGACCCATAAAAGCAATATCGCCGCTCGCTTCTTTTATGCCGTTTATGTTGGGAATATCAGCAAGCTTCTTTAAAAGGTCAAGAGAGAAAGAAAGACCGCCCGTGCGTCCGGGAATGTTATACAAAATAATAGGTATATTAACGCTTTCGGCGATTGCCTTTGTGTGCAGATATAATCCGTGTTGAGTTGTCTTGTTGTAGTAGGGGGTAACAACTAAAAGGCCGTCAACACCGACAGATTCTGCATATGTGCTAAGCTCAATTGCGTGAACTGTGTCGTTGCTGCCTGTGCCTGCAATAACAGGGATGCGGCCTGCAGCCTTTTCAACAGTGAAGCGGATAGCTTCCTTGTGTTCAGCATCGGGCATTGTTGATGCCTCACCTGTTGTGCCGCAAATGACAATAGCGTCAGTCTGATTTTCAATATGATATTCTATAAGCTCGGCAAGCTTTGGAAAGTCCACACCGTTTTCTGTAAAGGGTGTAACTATTGCAACTGCAGAGCCGGTAAAAATCGGGGTTTTCATAAAAATCTCCTCCAAACGAGAATTATTTATTTAATGGGTTTAGTCAAAATAGCCTTTTGCTGCGAGCAACTCTGCCATCAGTACAGCACCACCTGCGGCACCTCTCAATGTGTTGTGAGAGAGACATACGAATTTGTAATCGTACTGACGATCCTCGCGGAGTCGACCCATAGAAACTGCCATGCCACCCTCTAAATCACGGTCAAGCTTTGTCTGGGGACGGTCAGGCTCCTCAAAATAGTTGAGGAACTGTTTCGGAGCGGAGGGAAGCTCAAGCTCCTGCGGAACGCCCTTAAAATCTTTCCATGCCTGTTTGATTTCTTCGATAGAAGGCTTGTTCTCAAATCTAACAAATACAGCAGCCATATGACCGTCTGATGCGGGAACGCGGAGACACTGAGCGGTGAAAG
>CALDQB010000028.1 GCA_937911665.1 uncultured Clostridia bacterium
CTCCAACTCTTTTTTCGCCCTTCTGAACAAGGACGTCTGCATCTAAGCTGTCGCAATAGAAATAATCACGCCACTGGTCAGCCAAAACGCCGCCCATAGCACCTAAACCTGCTTTTAATAATCCCATAATTTATTCTCCTTCCTGATGACAATCCTTAATTAATTTACTTTCGGACCGTCGAGGACGCCAGTCCCTACAATTTTATTTATCATCCATAACCGAATAATCGGTAATATCCCACACATCGGGGTTCTCTATAAGCTTTCCGTCTCCGCCGATTTGAGGGCTAAATTTATGTCCGCTTAAATTCAGCTCTGTGCTGATTTCAATATTTGAATGTAAATCAGATAAGTTACATTTAACAGTAAATGCCTCGCCATTATATATGGTGTGAACCTCGCCTGTATCAAGATTTGTTATATCAACATCCTCTTTATATCTCGGCACGATTAAGTACCATTCATCGCCATCGTAATCAATGTGACCAATCTGCTCTATGGCAACATCGCCTAAATCTTTAAAAATCCCATCTACATATGTATGCCGAAAATCCATTCTGTCACCGTAGCCTAAAAACGCTACGGCAAACATCGGCTGACCGTCATAATTGTCAAAGTCAAAAACGTTTGCATATATACTTCTGTAATCTGAGTCCTTATACACCATACCCGTTTTATCAAGCACCTGCGGTTTTTCCGTTGCACATCCAAAGAGCGATGCGATTATCGTGATAATAGCCACAAATTTCATAATGCTTTTCACCATCCTCATAAAATCACCCCGCGTATAATAAATTTTCAAAGCACTCATCTTCAGGAATGCCGTTAACTGTTCTCGGCCAATCGGAGACATCAATATTGAGCCTTACAACTGAGCCGTTTTCTGTTTTTAAATCAACAAATGTTTCCCCGTCTGTCTGATATGGTGTAAGAGATGTCCCGGCAGGAAGCTTAGTTTTTTCCATATTCGGCAGAAGCTCTGCTTCAAGAGGTATTGCGGTTTTTACATCGTGCCCGTAATTAAATGTGTAGGCTTCATCCGTCATTTCGGGCTTTCCGTCTTTTTCGCTTATCTTATAGGTTGCTGTTGCGCCTCTTGTCCCTAATATTTGAAATCTTGTTTCGAGTCTTAAAAATTCAGGATTATTAAATGCCTGTTTATAGGTGGTTCCTTCTTCAAAGCCTTCCTCTATATACTCATAATCAACTTCCGTACCATAAAGTTCCTGCGTCATTTTTGGAGTATCGCCGTTTATATCCCATGTGCAGAAGATATGGTAGTCATTATCAGAAAGAGAATCGGAATAAATATAGCTTTTATCGCCAACGTGCGCTACATAAGCATCGAAATTATAAGCATAGTTGATTTCATCGGCAACGGTTTTTCCGTTTACGGTAACCGACAGCATATTGTATGAGCCATATTTGTCAGGCATTGTATCTACTTCGATACAATCCTTTTTATCATCATTTAAATTCAAGTCAAAATCAATCTTTTGCCGCATCGGAAGCATCACAGCGTAGTCTTTAGAAGGTGCCTTTGTATATTCTTCATTGAAAATATAAGGTTCTTCATCAAAATAGATTTTTACAGAAAGGGGACCTGCCGCATAGGCTGCTATATCATAAGGACTGAACCAGAATGTAATACCCTGATAATCAAGCGTCCAATTATAATCCTCCGGTGAATACTCTTTAAAAATTGTCCATAACTGATTTTCGCCAAAATTCAGATAATCATATTTGATACCCAGTTCTCCCTCCAGAATATCGGGCAAGCCTTTTAAACTTTTCATTACATCGGTTAGAACAAGTTCTTCTCCCGTTTCGGGATTGAAATTGGAGGTTATGTAATGATAATCGGGATGTACGCCGCCTGAATGCACGAAAACATCCTCCACAAAGCTTATAATCTTTGTGTCAGCTCTTTGCAAATATACTTTTGAGCGTCCCTCAAGATAAAGAGGATTATATTCATCACCCTCTAAATCCTTTGCCGCTCCCGAGAGTTCATACATCAATGCCTTTGCATCTTTTAATGCTTCATCATTCAGTTTATCAAAGGTCTTTTTAAGCTCCGGGAACTTCTTTTCGTCTTCTTTGGAAAGCTTTAATTTGTCCCACCCTACATTACAGATTACACTGTTTTCGTTCCATTCTGTTATATTTTTCTCCCCAAGCATTACCGAAACGAAGGCTATATCCTCCACGGGAGTTTCATTTACAATGCCATTCGAATTTTTTTGGCAAGAGCAAAGGGAAAGCAATATACAAACCACCATGCCTATACACCATATTTTTTTCATCATAAAAACCCCTCCTTTCACAGGTAAGAAATTCTTCTTCTCAAAGCCCTCCAATATCACATTAAAGGGTTTTGAGAAGAAGGGAACACTTATGTTCCCTTCTAACGCTTACAAATTATCTTTCAAGGCGGAAAATTTGATTGAACAAACCTTTTATGTAACTATCTGAAAGTTCTTCTTCAAACGCTCCGATTTTAAGTCCAAAAAGACCGCTGTCTTCTGTACCTTTGTATTCAAAACCAACAAAGCATTCTTTGTATTCTTCTTCATCGCCGACCTCTTTGTAAGTGTATCTTATAAGTTTTACTGGCTTTCCTTCATATTCAATACCAAGGTCAGTCATTTCCTGTTCATAGAATGTATAGTCATCCGATGCTGCGCCATCAAAATAATACTCTACAAATGGCTCGTTGCTGCTGATGCCCTCAAAATGCTTATATCCCATAATTTCTGCATCCCATGAATAATCGTCAGCTAACATTATTACAATGTCACCTGCATCCTCTGCATCAACTGAAAAGAATGCGCCATCGGGCTTATGGAGTGTAATAGATACCTCGTCATCTCCGTACGTCATATTGATTTTGTTTACTACATCTTCTTCCAAGCTGTCTGTGCTATCGGGTCCTGCCTCGATATCTTCATTGCTGCATCCTGCGAATGCAAATACAAGAATTCCTGCCAATAATAAAGCTAATAATTTTTTCATTTCAATCTGTCTCCTTTAATTTATTCTTCTGTTTCTTTCTCAGGATATTCAACTACGCCGCGGTACTCAAAGGAATCCATAATTTTCTTGATATCCTTATCCTCATAATGAGCTTTTCCCTCAGGAGTATCATCCTTGCTATAATCAATGATTTCTGTATCAATTACAAGATATCTGTCGGTTGTTTCTGAAACCTCTTCTAAATGCACATAAATGCAATATCCGCCAAAGTCTTCGTATGCATAGCAATCATATCCGTTAAGTTTAAACTCTTCGTATGTATCTTCGTTTTCTTTTGCATACTCTTTGTTTGCATCAAAGGTTGTGTCCTCAAAAAGTGCGGGACCTATTGTTATGTTTTTTGAATTGTATTTCATATCAATCCAGTTCGGATATTCTTCGTCACCCTCTAAAGTGATGTCTGCACCTTCGGGATAATAGAAATCAGCCGCAAGTCTTACATCTTCCCCTTCCCATGTTTCTTCGTAAAGTGTAATTTTTGTACCTTTACTGCCGCACGCTGCAAGTGATAAAACCAATGTAATTGCTAAAATAAAAGATAATAGTTTTTTCATAACATAATTCCTCCTAAAATTTAATGTTTTAATAATTTACTGAATTTTTGCTTCTGCAGCGTCTGCTGCTCTGGTGTAAACTGCAAGACCGCCTGTCTGGGCATCGTCAATGGCGTTCATATTTTCCATAATTTCAGCCTTCTTTTCGTCAGTTATTTCGCCGCCATTCTTTGCAACCTTTACAGCATCAAATGCAGTTTTGGTAAAGGCAACCGCTGCCTTTAAGTCACGCTTTTCCTGTTTTGACATACCAAAGCTGAACAAGCCTCTTTGATTGTCGCTCACACCGAATATGTAGTTAAAGTGCCAAATTGCATTTTCTGCATACTTTAAATAATCCTCTTTTTCTCTGTCGTTAGTTGCAAAGCACACCTTGATTTCTTCCGTGATGTACGGGTGAGCGCGGAGACCTTTTTGCATTTTCGTGGTGTCATCAAGTGCACCTACAAGCCTTATGATAATACCGCCCTCGCCAAATACTGTTTTGGTTTTCCCGTTTTCGTCAGTTTCTTCTGATTCCTCGATATACGGCTCATAGCTTGCCACCTGGTCATAGCGGAATAATTCTTTTGGATAGTTTTCCTTGTTGTCCTTTGAGCCATCTATAATGCGGAACATTCCAAAATCATCAAAAAATTCAATGCCCTGTCTTTGTGTTGCAGACGGATAACGCTCGGGTTTTTGGATATTCGGCAAAATGACCTCTTTATAGATGCGGTCAGAGCGTTTCATATACTCCATATGACCTTCAAGTTCATCCTTTGTGAATCTGTACTTTTGGATATGGAATGAACACATATCATCACATTTTGAGCAGATGTACTCATCGCCCTTGATTTTTGTGCGGCTCAGCATACCGCACTCTCCTGCGCAAAATGCACAGGTTTTCTTTCCAAAAATGTTTTTAAAGAAATCGCCTAATCCCATAATCTTTACCCCCTTAAATATTTATGTTAATTAAAATTTTCAACTCAGTTTACAATATCACTTGTGTCTATAACATGTGAAGGCTCATATTTTACTACAATATCACCACTAGTCGGTCTAACACCGTCTTCTCTGTCAAATACGATTCCAACGTTATCGCCCTTAACAGTTTCGTCCAGAGACTTATTAAACATCTGCAAATCCTCTGCTGTGCCTATTGCAATAACTTTGCCGTCCCTTATAACAGAAACCTTTTCACCTTTTTTAAGAATGCCATCTGCTACTCTGCCGATAAGAGTATTTTTACCGGATTCTAAAGTCCAATCATCAACGGGCATAGAGAAAGGTCCGTAAACCTTTACTGCGTCTGTTTTTACTGTTGTTCCTTCGCTGTCGGTTATTTCGCAGTAAATTTTCTGACCGAGAAGGACGTTTTCTTTTTCAATTGAAAGAACTAATGCGTCACTTGTCACATCCTTCACGTAGTCACCATTTTCAATTGCCGCAGTGTTATTTCTGTAACCTGTGTAGCAGTACCACTGATAGCTATAAGGCGCTTTACCGCCGTACACCTGAACCTCAAGCTCATATTTTGAGCCATATTCTTCACCGTCTGAGCCTTCGGGCTGCTTGTAAATTGTAAGAGGAGAGAGTAGATACTTATTATTATCAACCTCAAATTCATACTTTTCAGAATCTTCAGGCTTTACAACGACTGCCTCATGCTCTGTTTTAATCTCTACATCTTCTATAATAGGATCATCGTCAGACTCGGTTTTGATTTCAGTTGTTGGATTTTCGTTTATTGTGATATCATCATCTATCGTTCCTTCGTTTGAAAGAGAACCGCCCATATCAAATTTCACGCGCTTATCTTCATCCATCATACGGGAAATAATTGCAGCAACCTCGCTTCTTTTGATATTATC
>CALDQB010000029.1 GCA_937911665.1 uncultured Clostridia bacterium
GAACTTACGCTGGCGCTAACCACGACCACGCAGCACAGAAGCCTGAAAATTACGAGATATAAGGAGGCGGAGTAAATGTACGAATCTAAACAGCCATATTTTTACGGCACAGGTAGAAGAAAAAGCTCCGTTGCAAGAGTAAGAGTTTACGCAGGCAGCGGTAACATCACAATCAACGGCAGAGATACCAACGACTACTTTGGTCTCGAAACTCTCAAGCTTATCGTTAGACAGCCACTGGTTCTCACAGACAACGCTGACAAGTTCGACATCGTTTGCACAGTTGCAGGCGGCGGCGTAACAGGTCAGGCTGGTGCAATCCGTCACGGTCTTTCCAGAGCATTACTTCAGTACAGCGACGAACTCCGTCCTGCACTCAAGAAGGCTGGTTTCTTAACAAGAGACCCCAGAATGAAGGAAAGAAAGAAGTACGGCTTAAAGGCTGCACGTCGCGCACCCCAGTTCAGCAAGCGATAAGAAATCTTATCCAAGAGATAACCCTTATCCCTTTCGGGAACTCACAAACCGCATTGTTATCGTGTTTGTATCAGTGTGGAATTGCTTGAAATACAGCAAAATCAAACTTACAACTAACACATAACTAACAAGCAACTAACAAATTTCAAGGCATTCATCGTAAGGTGAGTGCCTTGTTTTTATGCGAAAATCCGCCGACAGATATTTCTGCCAGCGGATTTTATATTATATCTTATTTATTGCTCCCAACAACTCCTGCACATTGATGTGAGTATAAACTCTCTCGGTCAGCGTCATCGCTCCCGAATGTCCCACGATTTTCTTGATAAGGGTAGGGGAAACCTCTTTTTCTGTCAGCATTGATATACAGGTGTGACGGGTATCGTGCGGTTTGTGAGCAGCGTCTATCAGCTCCATTACAGGTGTCCAATAGCTGTCGTAATAATTGCGGTAGGTGAAATGCTCGCCTTCGGGCGTATGGAGCAGATATTCAAAGCCGTCATCATACCATTTTTTGAAAAACGGATAGGTCTTATCTGCAATAGGAATAACCCGTATGCCGTTGTCAGTCTTGCTTTCGACTACATTGAAATAATGCTCGTCAATATGAACATTCTCACGTTTTAGGTCAAGCAACTCTGAAACACGGACGCCGCTGTATATCAGCATAAGGACAATCTGTGCATAAATGTTCTTTTCCTGCACCCAGAGAGCCTTGATTTCTTCCTTGCTGAAAGGGGAACGGTCGATTTTGTTCGGGTTTTTATCCTTGTATTTTGCGATGTCAATATGCTGTGAATAGTCCCTGTTGCAGATTTCATATTTCATAGCGTATTCGTACATCTGATTAAGCAGAACACGCAGCTTACGCAGGGTAGGGTAATTCTTGCCACAAGTGTCTATAACGCCTTGCAGGTCTATCAATTTTAGCTCCTTGAATATTCTGCCGTGAATAGCGGTGCAGCATTTATATGAGGCTTGATAGCCTTTTATATTTGAGGCAGATATTGTGGGGTATTTCTCGGCAGACCATTTCTCATACACTTCTGCGAATGTAACCTTACTTGCATCCACATCGTATGGGTTTTTGTTGTAATCCATAAGCATTTCAATGCCCTTTGCTCTTGTAGGAGCGTAACCGATGGTGATATATAGCTGTTTCGCTTTGCCTGTTTCTTCGTCAATATCCCAGCCTACTGTTTTTCGGACTATGTACGGATTTCTGCGGTTGCCCGACAATTTATATACAGAGCCAACTCCGTTTGCCAATCTCATAATCAACCTCCTCTACACAAATCAGAAAAGAAAAACTCACCGCCTTACTCCTCTCCTTACAGGCTGTAAGAACTCCTGCAGCTTTTGGGTAAGTTTCAAACTCTCGATAAACTCCATAACCTTCTGGAATTTAGCTTTCAGGCTGTCACGCTCACGCTCGGCATTACGCAGAGCAGCTTTAAGCGGATACAGGGAGCGTACCTCTTGCGTCAGGGCATCATTCTTTTCGGCAGATTTTCTGTTTTCTTCTTTCAGTTTTGTAATTTCGGCGTTAAGCTCGCTTTCCTTTTTCTCGGAGGCGAGCTGTTTCTTTGCAAGGTCGGTCAGAGTTCCGTAATCTTCCCTCGACATCGTTATCTTGCCGCCGAGAACGGTCTTTCCCGTTTCTATTTCATCAATCCTCTTGATTTTCGTTACTTTTGTCGCACTTGCTGCAAGTTCTGCGGTCGTTTCGGTGAGGGCAGTTGTTTTCTCTGCAATCTGCTCGTCCAGATGTTCTATTGCGGCAGTTTTCTCTTGATACTGCTCATCAAGGCTGTCGATGATTTCCTCGACTTGTGTTCGCAGCTCTTCACGATGATGTAGCAACTTGTCAGCATTTTTCGCTTGTTCTTCCAGTCGTGCGACCTGCTGTTTCATATCCTCGGCTTGTCCTTTCGCCTCGGCATACTCTTTATATTGCTCCACGGTCAGACTGCCACGGGATTTCTGCGGCTCGGAAATTTCAATGCCGTGCCTGTTGCAGATTTCGGTTAAAATCTTCACCTCTGCGGCTCTCCAACGGCTTATAGCGTTTTCGCCGTCGCCGTGTCCCATTTCCTTTAAAGCCTGTGCAAGACCGTTCTGCGTGTCCACCCCACGCTTGTAATGCCCGATGGGAATGTAGTCGATGTGCAGGTGCGGTGTTGCCTCGTCATTATGCAGAACGGCATTGAATACATAGAAATTCGGGTTGCGTTTTATAAAGCCCTCGATATATTCGGTAAGGCATTCGGCGGCGATTTCAGCATCGGGCGAGCCTGTGCCTGTATCGTCCTTGCAGCCTATCTGAACAATATCCTCATAAAAGCTCTTTCTTTTGTCAGCCGCAACAATCACATTGTTGCAGGGTGCGTGTGAAAACGCATAACGGAAATATCCGTCTTTAATTCTGCGGTCAGCTCTTTTCTGCTTTGCGTTGTATCGTTCGACCGCCTTCGCAAAGCAATTTTCATAAGCCTGCTCGATAGGCATTTTTATAAAGGTGATATTATTACAGCTTTTGGAGCTGTCCACATTCTTCGGTCTGAAAGTTCGGTTGTTGTGGGAGAGGCTACCTTTGCCTTGGCAGAATGAAACAGTCTTTGCCATTTTCGGTCTCCTTTCTTTTTCGCCGCAGCAGTTTTTTATCTATGACTTGTCATAGATAACCCCATAGTATCTGTGACATTCCAGCCTTGCTTTCATATCACAGATACAGGGGCTCTCCGAGGGTTTCGGTGCTTTTCTGCCTGTTCAAGGTTGCAACATTGCAAGATTGCAATGACTGTGGTTTGCAATCTTCCCTTTAAACGGGCATTCTGATTTGCAGAACAATCTGCTCCATTACCTCGTGTTCAACCGTGAGAGAACGCATTTTCTCCCACGATACGATTTCGCTGAAAGTAGTTGGTCGGGGATTTTTCTGGGCGTACTGTCTGCGGAGCAGCTCCCACATTTCCCAAGCCTCGCTGTCAATCCGTCGGGCAAGTTCATCAAATTCGCCGTCCTTGAAATTTGCCGAGATTTCGTCGGGAGTGCAGTTTTCTTTCATATATCTCTGCCAAGCCTCGCCCCAGCGACCTATGGGGTTTTGAATAAGCTCCTGTTCTTCGGTGGTTAAGGTTTGTTTGAGTTCGGTCATAATTATAAGTCCTTTCGTATTGAATTTTGTGGGTTGGTGTGGTATAATGGAAACACCAATAAAAAGAATTTTTAGCTCTAAAAAGATGAAAAATAGCTTAAAATAAGGATTGCAACCTAAAGTTGCGAAAATGCAAAAGTAGGTTGGTGGAAAGAAATCCGATATTGTGCTATTTTTATTTTGCAAGCAATTGCAATAATTTTGAAAAGAGGATTAAACAATGAGTTTTGGAGAAAATCTTAAAAATGTCAGAAAGCAGAGAAATATCACACAAGAAGAAT
>CALDQB010000030.1 GCA_937911665.1 uncultured Clostridia bacterium
AACATCGATTTTCGATGGTTAGTTTTCGCTTCTGCCACGGCAAAATACTCGGCAATCCGTCAGGATTACCTGCGTTTTTGCCTTACATAAGCATAAAATTCCCTCTTTGAAAATTCTTTGACCTTAAACTGATGAAATTTCGAGGGGATTTTGGTGCGGAAGATGAGGCAAGGCTGACGCCTTGCAAAGATGACAAGCCGAAATACACCGCAATTACACTGTTTAAGGCGGATTCGGATAATTTCTGTCACCCTAATTTAAATTCAAAGGAGAAACGCAATGAAAACGGAGTTTGAAATTGTCACAGAAAATGGAGAGTCATTAACAGTAGAGTATGAAATAACAGCATCAAAGGATGCCGTCTGCGGAAAGAAATATGGCGTTTGCGCCAGAATAAAATCGGGGGATAATATTATTGAATCCGCGAGTGCAGATGAAAAATTTTTTACATATGAAGAAGCCAAAAAGGCGACAAATATGTTAAAGAAACACTCTGTCACCCCCTGCACCCTTTGCGATATTTTATAATTGGACACAAAAAAGACTCCGCATAAGCGGAGTCTTTAAGTTATTGAAACGCATTATTCTGTAACAGCGTTTATTTTCTTTTGCTTGCTATAGCCTACAAATCCCAAAATTAAAATCGGAATTGTAAACATCGCATAGGCAATAAACAAAACAGTGCCCACGCTATAGAGTATAGCTGCTACAAGCGCAGCCCAAGCTTTGCGGGCAAAGAAACCTATTATACCAAAAACCGCACCCAAAGATACCATAAACATATGGGGTGTAACAAGCGCAGTTGCAATGGCACTGCCTACCATTTCCGCACTATCATTCGAACCGCCTACTGCCCCGCCGAAATATGTAATCAAATATATTGAATATAGCACTGCGAGGATCGTAGCAACAAATAATACTTTACTTCTTTTACTAAACATATTTTTCTCCTTATTTGATATCTTCTTTTAATACTTCAAACGTTAACTTGCTGTCATCCGAAAACATATCGTGTTGATATGCAAATTCGAGCTTTGACCAATTTTCATCTAACTCATATGCTACGTAACCTTTTCTCATTTTCCCTGCTGCAACATCACCCCAAAGAGCATCTCCGTCAGCGCTGAACAGCAAAGCTTCACTATCTATTGCAACATCATCGCAGTAGGCTTCTTCGTAGAACATATTAATATGATCATCCTCATCACCTGTGTTTTCAGCAACAAATCTTAAAAGGATAAACTCTTTTCCTTCTTCCGCAACATCCAACTTAAATTCAGAATTATCAACATATTTCTCAACACTTTCAAGTGTAAGTTTGATGTTTCCATATTCAAGTGTATCCCCCACTCTTCCCGATGTGGTCTTCTTGGGCAACACCTCGCCGCTTTCAGTTTTATCAACTCCACAACTGCAAAGCAGCATCACAGAAAGCAACAACAAAATAATTTTCTTCATAAAGCAACCTCCTTTCTATAATATTATTTCATTGTGATTAATTATTACTTATACGGTAATAATTATTGCAAATATATCATATTTTATTGTATTTGTCAATATAATAAAATATAGATGGTGATATTTATGAAAATTGAATTCAAAGATAATTATATTAAAATCGGTTTGAAAGTTTCTTATTACAGAAAATTAAAATCTCTCACTCAAGAACAACTTGCTGAAATTTTAGATTGCGGAGTATCGTTTATTGGTCAAATTGAGGCTCCTAATATTTATAAAGCGATTTCTTTAGATACCTTGTTCAGAATAGCTAATGCACTGGAAATACCACCATATAAATTGCTGTATTTTGAGGATTAAACAATGGATTTGCCAAAAAGAAAGCCAACGAGATTAAAAGGATATGATTATGGGACACCCGGAGCATATTTTGTTACCATATGCACAAAAGACAAGAAACAGTTGTTATCAAAAATAACTGTAGGGCAGGGGCTTGCTCCTGCCGAAAATAAATTGAGCCTTTATGGAAACATAGCAAAAGAACAAATAGAGTTGTTGGAAATTCGCTATAAGGGAATTAAGATTGATAAATATGTTATCATGCCAAATCATATACATTTGCTAATCTCTAACTATGATATGACGGCAGGAGCAAGCCCCTGCCCTACAATACCAGACATAATATGTGCATTTAAATCCATAACCACGCGAATTTGTAAAAAAGAAGGATTAAAGGAACATCCTCTGTTTCAATCATCGTTCCACGACCATATCATTCGTGGTGAAAAAGATTATCGAAAAATATGGGAATATATAGACACGAATGTTATAAGATGGGAACAAGATTGTTTTTACAGTAGCGAAAGGTCGCAGTGAAAATCACTGCGACCTTTGTTTTATTTTGTATCATACCAGCTTTTGCCGCTGTTCATCTCGACAAGCAACGGAACCGACAGTTCGTATGCCCGCTCCATTTCCTCTTTGAGAATTTTTGATGCAACCTCTCTTTCGGCATCGGGCGCCTCTACGATAAGCTCATCGTGAACCTGAAGAACAAGTCTTGCGCGCAAATTCTCTTTCTTTAAACGTCTGTATACGTTTACCATTGCTATCTTGATTATGTCCGCCGCACTTCCCTGTATGGGGGCGTTCATCGCCACTCTCTCACCAAAGGCACGCATTATCTGTGAGCTTGCAGAAAGCTCTGGCAGATATCGTCTTCTGCCGAGAATGGTGGCAACATAGCCGTCTCTCTTCGCATCTTCAACGGTCTTCTTCATATACTCGCCTATCTCTTTATAATGATTGAGATATCCGTCGATATACGCCTGTGCTTCTTTTCTTGTAGAGCCTATATCCTGCGCAAGAGAAAAAGCTCCTATTCCATATACTATGCCGAAGTTTACCGCCTTTGCACGAGAACGCATCGCGGATGTAACCTCCTCGGGCGATGATCCGAACACATTTGCCGCGGTCTGTGTGTGAATATCCTCACCGCTTGCAAACGCATCTTTCATATGCTCATCATCGGCAATATGGGCAAGCACGCGAAGCTCAATCTGCGAATAGTCGGCGTCAATCAGGCACCAATTTTCCTTTTCCGCTACAAACATTCGGCGTATTTCTCTGCCGAGCGGAGTCCTGACAGGTATATTCTGCATATTTGGCTCTGTACTGCTTATTCTGCCCGTGCTCGTTACCATCTGATTAAACCTTGAATGTATCCTGCCCGTCTCGGCATTTACCACCGCACCGAGCCCCGTCACATAGGTGGACTGAAGCTTGGTAAGCTGGCGATATTCAAGGACCTTATCGGCAATGATATGCTCTCCCTTTAGCTTTTCCATAACATCTGCGTTTGTGGAATAGCTGCCCTTTTTGTTCTTTTTGCCGTAGGGCAGATTTAACTTCTCAAAAAGGATAGTGCCAAGCTGTTTTGGCGAATTTATATTAAATTCCTCGCCTGCAATATCATATATCTCGCTTTGTATCTCTTCTATTCTCACATTAAGCATTTCGCCAAACTGCGAGAGGGCATCTTTGTCTATATACATTCCGCGAAGTTGCAAATCGGCAAGCACCTCGGTAAGAGGCAGCTCTACATCATAATAGAGTCTGTGCTGATTATTCTTTTCTATCTCCTCTGCCATAACCCTGGCAAGTCTTTCAATCGCCGCAAGATAATCAAAAATCTCCTGATCCTTATCCTCGTCTGTACCAATCATATCAAGCATCGAAATCTGCTGATTTTCCTGTTCTTTTTTGCCTTGCAGAACCGAATTTAAATACTTTATGCAAAGTTCCTCCACATGATATTCGGAGCGGGAGGGATCTAAAATATATGCTGCAAGCATTACATCAAATCTTATTCCCGACACCTTTGTATATTCCGTTTCAATTCCATAGTTTGATAGTGCAATTATATCTTCTTTGATATTAAAGCCTGTTTTTGAAATATTACTGTTTTCAAAAAAGTCCGCAAGCTCTTCCCTGCCTGCATTTGAACACAAGGTCTCCTCGCTTCCCGACGGCTTTATATAAAGCTTGTCGGATGTTACCTTGTAGCATACGACCTCTGCCGACTCGGCAGCAGAAATAAGCTCCCTAAGCGAAACCTCTCTGCCCTTTCCGCAAATCTGCTCCATAGGCTTCGCCTCTTGTTCAAGTCCAAGCTTTTGTATAAACGAGCGGAAATTAAGCCTTGAAAAAAGTTCTGCAAGCTGCGGCTTATCATATTCCTGTACCAGCGCATCCTCAAACTTAAATGTAATGGGCGCACTTTTATCAATCGTTGCAAGCTCATAGCTCAAATACGCGTCCTCTTTGCCCTCGCAAAGCTTCTTTCTTACGCTGTCAGTAACCTCAAGCGCATCGGTGTCCGCGTAAATATTATCGATACTGCCATACTTTTGTATAAGCGACATCGCGGTTTTTTCTCCTATTCCCCGCACACCCGGAATATTATCCGAGGAGTCGCCCATAAGTGCCTTTGCATCTATGAAATTCTTTGGCTCTATGCCATACTTTTCATAAAATTCCGTCCTGCCGTAATCGGTTGTATCAGTCTTGCCCATTCTTGTTATGACAAGCTTTATAATCGTCTTATCAGACGCAAGCTGGAGGTCGTCTTTATCCCCTGTGAGAATTTTGCACTCTACGTCGCCCTCCTCACACATATGCGATACTGTGCCGATTATATCGTCGGCTTCCCACCCGGGAAGCTCAAGGCAAAGGCAATTCATCGCGCGCAAAACCTCTTTCATCAAGGGTAGCTGAACAAGAAAATCTTCGGGTGCGGGCTTTCGTTGAGCCTTGTACTGCTCATACCTTTTATGCCTGAACGTCTTTTCCTTTACGTCAAAGGCAACACAAAGATAATCGGGATTTTCTTCCTCGAGATGCTTGAAAAGTATGCTTAAAAAACCATAGACCGCATTGGTCGGCGTCCCGTCGGGCGCCGTCAGCGGTCTTATTCCGTAATATGCTCTGTTTAAAATACTGTTTCCGTCAATAATAAGAAGTTTTTTCATAATTGACTTTCCTTTGTTCATAAAATATAAGTTATTCCGACTTAACGGTTACGGAAATAACATCTGTTTTTTCTCCTGAAAACTCCGCTTCGAGTTTTGTTCCGCACTCGCGGTTGTAGTTTACAAATGAAGTCCACTCATCTGCCGAAATCTCAAATATAATCTCATCACCGCTCACGTTTGTAATTCCAAAGCCTGCGGCAAATTCTTCGGGCTTTTCTGTTATAACCACGCAGGAGACAGGGACAAAACTCTTTTCCTCTATGTCGTTTTCTTCGGTTTCTTCATAAACCGCATTTGAAGCATCCCTCATCATAAACATCGACGTCGTTGCGGGTGTATGCTCTTCTTCAAGGGCAGGAGCCGCCTCTGCCGCTCCGCCACCGCCTCCCATAGCGACTGCGTCATCTTCCGCTGCATCTACAGATGCAGCATTCACCTCTGCCTCAGAAGCTATTGGCTCATCTTTTGTTATCACCTTTTGGGGTGCACTTTTGCTCTCCGCTTTTTTATCGGGAGTGCTCTGTTCTATGTCAGGCTGCTTTGCAGTTTCGTCGGTATCTGTCTCTTGAGTTTTTGTTTGAGGAACTACGGTCTCTGTCTTTTCCATAACAACCATATTGTCTGCCTGGGTAAGCTTATCATAAACCCCGCCCGAGAATACGCCGATTGCAAGTGCCACGCACGCGGCAACAGGGAGTGCCGTTCCCATCGCAAATCTGTATATTTTTCTGCGTTTTTTCATATTTTCGGCAGTTACGGCTATCTTTTCCGATACCGCAATCTTCAGCTCCGCGGGAACCTCTATTTCGGGAATATCCGCCGCCGCACCGATTATTTGTTTTAAGGCGTCAAATTCTGCTTTACATTCAAGGCATGACTCTATATGCAGCATGAGCCGTTTTTCTTGAATTTCTGTCAAATTGTCGGAAAAATAATCTAAAATTAAATCACGGTACTCCTTGCAGGAATTATCTCTCATATTCTGCATTAAAATCACCCCTTTCTCATTTTTTGTTCTCTGTTATATTTGACGACTGTTACTTTAAATATGTTCCGCCAAAGCCAAAATCTTTTTCTAAAATATTTTTAAGCTGTGCTCTCGCGCGGTTTATTCGGGACTTTACTGTCCCCGACGAGCATTTAAGCACGTCCGCTATCTCTTCGTAGCTAAAGCCTTTTATATCTCTTAAAACAATCACCGCTCTGTGCTCGGGGCTCAAACACCCGATTGCCTTTGCGACCATCTCGGAAAGCTCCCTTTTTTCAACATATTGTTCGGGGGTCGGCTCGGTATCGGGGGCGTCATATGTAATCTCCCCGTCACCCGTGTCATACTCTGCATTAAGGGATGTATGACTGTTTCTGCGTATCTTTTTAAGTTCATCAAGACAGGTATTGGTAGCGACTCTGTATACCCAGGTTGAGAATTTGGAATCCCCCTTGAAAGAAGTTATATTTTTAAACAGTTTAATCATAACTTCCTGAGTCATATCGGATGCGTCGTCGGCATTATTCGTCATACGAAAAGCAATGTTATATATCTTTTTAAAATGCTCTTCAATGAGCATCTCAAAGGCTTTCCCATCGCCTTTTTGCGCCCTTTTGACAAGCGTCATCTCATCTGTCACGGTCATACACCTCCTTTGATTAGTAGAGACAGATGCCCACATCTGTCCGTTCGGGAGGAGCAAGCCCCTCCCCTACAATTGTTGTTGTAGGGTCCGGCGGTTTCCGACGAACCGCTCAGGAATGACACATAGCTCATTCCCCACTACTTCCTTTTCATAAACTCATTCTACCATAGCTAACTCCTTTTGTCAATTTGCGGTCAATGCGAAGAAGCGATATTATACTGCCCACCGTCAAAGCACAGGTGAAAAGATTTGACGCTGCAATCATTAAAGGAAACGCCGTCATTTGTCCCTTTGGCAGAGCAAAATAAATTATACAAAACCTCAGCGCAAAGTCCGCAATTACAATCCCGAGCAGGCGCAGTTGTTTGCCAAGTCCGTTTAGCATTGACGATGAGAGCGAATCTAAAAACATAATCGGGCAGAGAGGCGCAAGTGTTACAACCAACCACTCTGCACTACGGTCTCCGTAGACCGCTTGAGTAATCTGTCCGCCAAGCAACATAAACAGTATTGCCACCGTTACGCCCATAATACCCCCGACTTTATATGTTTTTGACGCGGCACGGCGCAATCTCTCCTGACTTCGTACCCCCGCTCTTGAAATTTCGGGAACCAAAAGCGACATAACCGAACCCAAAAGATTGAGAGGAAGCACAAGCAGAGGCATCGCCATTCCGTATATTATACCGAGGCTCTCTACCGCTCCCGAATGTGACACGCCGCCCCTCTCGAGTGCCGAAACTATCAGCACTTCCTCTTTCATTCTCAAAAAACTGCAACACAGCGAGGTCACCATAGACGGAATTGAAACTCCTAGCAGGGCACAGACCAAATCTCTGTTTTTGGGTTTCGTAATTGCTCCCTCGGCTATTCCATAATTTCTTTTCTCCTCCTTGAAATACATCAAGGTAAGATATGCGCACGAGGACAGCTCACCTATCGTTATTCCGCCGAAGACCGCCGCGCATGCGTATTTTGTTCCATACGGGGCGAAGATTTCGAGCAATACTTTTATTGAAACGAATTTAACACCCTGTTCAAGAAATTCCGACGTCGCAGGCGGCAGAGTTTTTCTTGCCGCATAAAAACAACCCTTAAGACAGTACGATATCCCCATAAACAAAACGCTTGGCGCAAGAGTGCAAATGCTGAGCGACACCCTCTCGTCACCGAGAAAGCGTACTGCTATCTTCTCTGCCATTATAAACGTAGCCAGCATAACAAACAAACTAAGCGTTGCAACGCCATAGAGGGCGCTATGCATAACGCTTTTAACTGCCGCCGCACATTTTTTCTCCATATATTCAGACGCAACCTTTGAAACTGCCATTCCAAGCCCTGCCGTCGCAAACGTCAGCATTACCGAATGCAGAGAAAAGCCAAGCGACAAAAGTCCCATTCCCTCTGCACCTAAAATTCTTGAATAATATGCCCGAAACAGAAAGTCAAAGGATTTTGCCGCAACCCCCGATGCCCCCAAAATGAGCATATTTTTTAAAACAACCCTCTTCACATTGCACCTCTTTGGAAAAATTTTAATTTTATTATTTAATTTTTATGAACTTTGTGTTAAAATAATGAGGTATATCTATGTGAAAGGATTTTTTTATGCTACACATTGAAGAAGTAATAGTCGTTGAAGGCAAATATGACAAAGAAAGGCTGCGCAAAATCACAGACGCACCGATTATCTGTACGCACGGCTTTGAGCTTTATCGCACAAACAGAATAATCAACTCGATAAAACAGCTTGCAAGGGAAAGGGGCATTATTGTCCTGACCGACTCTGACAGGGCTGGCTTTCGCATACGCAATTACATAAAGCAATGTCTTGGCGACTCATATAGAGTAAGCCACGCTTATATTCCCGCCGTAGAGGGCAAGGAAAAAAGGAAAGAAAAGGCAGGCGCAGACGGCTTATTGGGCGTAGAGGGTATGAGCGAGGAAGTCCTCGCCGACATTTTAAGCTCCGCCGCAACCGCCATCACCTCTCCGCCCCCCACCCCCGTCACAAAGGCAGAGTTTTTTGCAGACGGATTTTCAGGCAAGAGCGACAGTGCCGAAAAACGTAAAAAGCTTGCGCGTGCGTTGTCAGTTCCGCCGAATATGTCAGCAAATGCCTTGCTTGATATAATAAACAAAGTTTATGGCGCAGAAGAATACAAAAAGATAATAGCTCGGCTTTGATTGACATATACGCCTTTTTTTGCTAAAATATGTACTATATAAAACGGATTTGGGAGAAATTAATATGCTTCTTACTATTGATATAGGAAATACAAATATTGTCCTTGGCGGATTTGTTGATGATGAACTTGTGTTTGTTTCAAGAATATCAACAAATGCCCGCAAGACAGACGCAGAATATGCAACCAAAATCAAGAGCATTCTTGCCCTTAATAATATCACCGTGACAGAAATCAGAGGAGCGGTCATATCCTCTGTTGTACCGCCACTTACCGCGACGGTTAAAAACGCAATCCGTATGGTCTACGGCGTTGATGCCCTTGTTGTAGGGCCGGGAATTAAAACGGGCATTAATCTCCTTGCAGACAATCCTGCCGAGGTTGGTGCAGACCTTATCTGTGCGTGTGTTGCGGCGTATAACCTTTATGCTCCGCCCGTTCTTGTGACAGATATGGGAACGGCAACAAAAATGCTTATCGTTGACGAAAAGGCATGCTTCAGCGGTGTTTCAATTATCCCCGGTGTTGAGCTATCACTCAAGGCTTTGACGGGTGGAACGGCACAGCTTCCGCAGATAAGTCTTGAGGCTCCCGATAAGGTTATGGGCAGAAACACCAGTGCGTGTATGCGCTCGGGTATAATATTCGGCAACGCTTCTATGATTGACGGAATGATTGACAGAATTGAAGCCGAAATCGGCTGCACAACTACGCATATTGCAACGGGCGGTCTGTCAAATGCGATAGTTCCCCATTGCAATCACGATATAACGATTGACAACGATTTGATTTTAAAGGGACTTAATATAATTTACAGAAAAAATACACAGCAAAAAAATAAATAATATATAAATTTAGACGTTGCATCATTTTTAAATGAGTGACAGTCAGGAGGAATTTATGAAAAACACAAACAAATTATCTACATCAACCCTCGTAATGGGTGCAGTGCTGACGGCTCTTGTCTTAATTCTGCAATACCTCGGCACTTTCATCAAGCTCGGTCCGTTTTCCATCTCTCTGGTGCTGATTCCGATTGTTATCGGTGCGGCAACCTGCGGTGCACGTATCGGTGCCTGGCTTGGCTTTGTTTTCGGCGGAGCGGTTCTTCTTTTCGGTGATGCGGCGGCATTCCTCGCCGTAAATCCCGTCGGCACAGTTATAACTGTGCTCGCAAAGGGTATTCTTTGCGGTCTGCTCTCGTCCCTGACCTACAAGGGCATTTTAAAATGCAGTAAATCAAACCGTTTTCTCTCGGTTATTTCTGCCGCTATTGTCTGCCCTGTTATAAATACAGGCGTCTTCCTTTTGGGATGTCTTGCGTTCTTTATGCCCACAATTGCAGAATGGACAACCGCCGCGGGTCTTGGCGGTGATGTCGGCAGATATATGATATTTGTTTTAGTTGGCGGTAACTTCCTTGTAGAGCTTGCAGTTAACATAGTTTTCTCTCCCGCCATTGTACATATTATCAACTCTGTTAAAAAACGATAAAATTTTTATTGACAAATGGTTGGGATTGTGATAGAATATATCGGTAACCGCTCAGAAAGGGTTAGTTTAAGAGTGCGTGCACTCACCCGCATGGCGAGTCTTGGGTAATAGGAGGTATTACGATATGTACGCAGTGATTGAGACAGGCGGAAAGCAGTACAAGGTTGAGCAGGGCGATATGGTTTTCATCGAAAAGCTCAATGTTGAAGCTGGCGAAACCGTTACATTTGACAAGGTTCTCATTGTCGGCGGTGACGATGTTAAGGTTGGCGCTCCTTATGTTGAGGGTGCTACTGTTACAGCATCTGTTGTTAAGAACGGCAAGGACAAGAAGATAATTGTCTACAAGTATAAGCCCAAAAAGGGTTATCACAAAAAGCAGGGTCACAGACAGCCTTACACAAAGGTTGAAATTACAGCTATCAACGCGTAAGTCCCACTTTTTAAATCGATATAAAGGAGTGATATAAAATGGCTCATAAGAAAGGTATGGGTAGTACCAAAAACGGCAGAGATTCCGAGTCCAAACGTCTTGGTGTCAAGAAGGGCGACGGTCAGAACGTTCTCGCAGGCAACATCCTCGTTCGTCAACGCGGTACTAAAATCCACCCCGGTATCAATGTAGGTAAGGGCAGTGATGATACTCTCTTCGCATTGGTTAATGGTAAGGTTAAGTTTGAGCGCAAGGGCAAGGATAAGAAGCAGGTTTCTGTTTACGAGATTGCTCAGTAATTGACTTATTCGGGCGGACATTTGTGAATGTCCGCCCTTGTTTTTTGCAAATAATAACCGAAAGTGAGTAATTAAGGAGATATTGCTATGTTTTCTGATGTTGCAAAAATATTCATAAAAGCAGGCGACGGCGGCAACGGTGCGGTTACCTTTCATCGCGAAAAATATGTAGCCGCAGGCGGTCCCGATGGCGGTGACGGCGGCAGAGGCGGTAACGTGATTTTTGTTGCGGACAAGGGTGTCAATACTCTTATTGACTTCCGCTACAAACGCAAGTACGCCGCTGAAAACGGCGGCAACGGAAGAGACGCCAATCGTAACGGCAAGAATGGTGCCGACCTTGAGGTTAAGGTGCCTGTCGGAACGATTATCCGCGACGCAAAGTCTGACCGAATAATCTGCGACCTCAAAACAGAGGGGCAGCGTATGGTCATTGCAAAAGGCGGAAGCGGCGGCTGGGGTAACGTTCATTTTGCCACCGCAACAAGACAAACCCCGAAATTCGCAAAGTCGGGTATGCCGGGAGATGAGCGTGAAATCGTTTTGGAGCTTAAGCTTATTGCAGACGTAGGTCTGCTCGGCTTTCCCAATGTCGGCAAATCCACTTTCTTATCAATGGTAAGTGATGCACGTCCTAAAATCGCAAACTACCATTTTACAACTCTTGAACCTAACCTCGGCGTTGTTAATATGGGCGAGGGCGGCGGTTTTGTAATTGCTGATATCCCCGGCATTATAGAGGGTGCACACGAGGGTGTGGGGCTCGGTCACGAATTTCTTCGTCATGTCGAGCGAACACGAATTCTCCTCCACCTTGTAGACGTTTCGGGAATAGAGGGCAGAAATCCCATAGAGGATTTTGACACTATAAATAATGAGCTTCGTTTATATAGCGAAAAGCTCGCCGAAAAACCGCAGATTGTTCTTGCCAACAAAGCAGATATTCCGCAGTTTGCCGAAAATTTTGAGGCATTTAAGGCAGAGCTTGAAGAGCGAGGCTACAGAGTGTTCGGCTTATCTGCCGCAACACGCCAGGGCGTCAGAGAGGTTCTCAATTATACTCTGGAGCTTTTGTCAACTCTCCCTGAGGATACAGATGACGATTATGAAGTGTTCGACCTTGACGAGCTTCGCGAGCAGGAAGAGGAAATGAGAATTGAAATAGAGGACGGCGTATACATCGTGACAGGTGCCAGAGTCCGCAAGATTGTAGGCTCTACCAACTTTGACGATTACGAATCGATGCAGTACTTCCAGCGTGCGCTTATAAAATGCGGTGCCATAAAGGCACTTAAAAAAGCGGGCATACAAGAGGGCGACACCGTTCATATCTATGGCGTAGAATTTGATTTTATAAATTAAAAAAGGTCGTAGCAATCGCTACGACCTTTTATTTTTATTCGCTACACGCTCTCTCTCGAGCGTTTTACGCTCATACGCTTTAACTATTCTCTGTACGAGGGGATGGCGGACAACATCGCGTTCATCTAAATATACAAATTCTATTCCCTCAACATTTTTAAGCACAATTTCAGCATCACGAAGTCCCGATTTCTTGTCTCTCGGCAAGTCAATCTGGGTAATATCGCCCGTCACCACAATCCTTGACGAAAATCCCATTCTCGTCAAAAACATCTTCATCTGTTCTGCGGTTGTGTTCTGTGCTTCATCAAGAATAATAAAGGCATTATCAAGGGTTCTTCCTCTCATATATGCAAGGGGTGCAACCTCGATTACACCTCGCTCTAAATTCTTATGGAAAGTCTCAAACCCGAGCATCTCTCCCAAAGCATCATAGAGCGGTCTTAAATACGGGTCGACCTTTTCCTGCATATCGCCGGGGAGAAAGCCAAGACTCTCGCCCGCCTCTATCGCAGGTCGGGTAAGAATGATACGCTCCACCTCTTTATTTTTAAACGCATTGACTGCGGCAGCTACCGCAAGATAAGTTTTGCCTGTTCCCGCAGGTCCAATGCCAAAAACAATGGAATTTTCTTTTATGGTCTTAAGATACGTCTTCTGTCCCAAAGTTTTTGCCTTTATCGGCACACCTCTTGAGCTTATACAAATTACATCCTTGCCGAGCTCTTCGAGCTGTTCTTCATTTCCCTTTTCAACCTGCGACATAACATAGCGGACCTCGGTCTCACCTATCTGCTCACCGCGGCTTGCCATAGAGAGAAGAGCATTAACCGCCGCAACCGCCTTGTCTACATTTTCAGGCTCGCCGCCGATTTTTATCTCGGAACCTCGGTTTATTATTGCAACATCAAGTTCTTTTTCTATAATCCGTACATTTTCATCAAAGCTACCGAAAAGATTTATGACAAGCTCGATTTTTTCTGTTTCAATGCGTCTTTCCATAAAGTACCTCGTGTTTTATTATTTACTGCTGTATATAACTGTAAGGTTCGGATGAAGCTGAAGTATAGATGCAGGAACCTGCGGGTCTATCGGGCCATAGAATGCCTTCTTCAAAATTTCTTCTTTGTTTTTGCCGTTTGCGATAAGCAATACGGATTTAGCATTCATAATTGCGCCCATTCCCATAGTTATTGCCTTTTTGGGAACATCATCCTTTGACTCAAAGAAACGTGAGTTTGCTTCTATTGTAGACGGGTCAAGGTCTACAACGTGTGTTTCCTTTGTGAATACGCTGTCAGGCTCATTAAAACCGATATGTCCGTCAAGACCTATGCCGAGAAGCTGCAAATCTATTCCGCCGAGGCTTTCGATAAGCTTGTCATATGCATCGCCCTCTGCATCAAGGTTTTCTGCACATCCGCTCGGAACGTAAGTCTTTTCTATATCAATATTTATATGAGAAAAGAGATTTGTGTTCATAAAATAACGATAGCTCTGGTCGTTATCCCCGTCAAGACCTACATACTCATCAAGGTTAACACTTGTAATCTTCGAAAAGTCAAGCTCGCCCTTTTTGTAAAGCTCTGCAAGGTTTGCATATGTGCCAAGGGGTGATGAGCCTGTAGCCAGACCTAAAACGCCGTCAGGCTTTGCCTTTACCTGCTCTGCAATAATCTGTGCCGCACGAGCACTCAATTCTTCATAACTGTCAACTGTAATAAAATTCATAATACCCTCCTTGTAATAACTATATATCGTTTTCCCTTTTTACTATATTATCTGCCGCTTTTACTATGCATCCCTCGGGAATAACGCCCCTTAAGGATGTAAGAGGATAGACAGATGTTCCTTTTCCAATTACTGTGCCAGGATTTAATACGCATCCGCAACCTACGTCTGCGCCGTCACCTAAAATTCCGCCAATCTTACGGATACCCGTTTCATAGTCCGTGTCAGAGTGTATAACCACCGCTCTGCCGTCAGATTTGAGGTTTGAGCATATAGCTCCCGCACCCATATGGGCATGGTTTCCCAACACCGAATCTCCTATATAATTGTAATGCGGAATTTGCACTTTGTCAAGTAAAATGCAATTTTTCATCTCGGTTGAATTTCCTATTGTGCAATTACTTCCCGTAATAACATTACCTCTTATATATGCACCGGGTCTTATTTCCGAACCCTCACCGATAATGGCAGGCGCCTCAATGGTAGCAGTAGGCGAAATTTTCACATTTTCTCCTACCAAAATTCCGTCTGCAAGCTTGTGAAATCCCGGAATTCCCCTCTCTATAAGAACGTTTATATACTCCTTTATCTTGGGCAATATTTCCCACGGATATTCATACTCGTCAAAAAGCTCTTTTAAATAAGGGGTTTTGCAATCAAATAATTCTTTTGTCTTTACACACTTATTCAACGCGGTAGCCTCCTTCTATAATCGTCTTTGCTATAATCTCTGCATATTTTTCGCAAAGTTCTTCGCTTTCACTCTCTATCATAATTCTGATAACAGGTTCGGTTCCGCTCTGGCGGAGAAGTGCTCTTCCCTTACCTCCAATCATTCCCTCTACCGTGGCAAGAGCCTCTTTAACCTTTTTGTCGGAAAGAACTGCCGCCTTGTCAGACACTCGTATGTTTTTCACAAGCTGGGGGTAGAGCTTCACAGGTTCGGCAAGCTTTGACAATGTAGTCTTACGCTCGCACACCTCCTCGGCAATCATAATCGCAGTGAGCAAGCCGTCGCCCGTTGTTGCATACTTTTTAAGTATGATATGTCCCGACTGTTCACCGCCAAGACAATAGTCATTTTCCTGCATACACTCGTAAACAAAGCGGTCCCCTACTGTTGTCTGCACACACTTTATCCCCGCTTCTTCAAGGCTTGTAAGCAGTCCGCTGTTTGACATAATAGTGGCAACAACAGTATCTCCGTTGAGCATTCCTCTTGATTTGAGTCTTTTGCCAAGGATATAAAGCATCGCATCGCCATCTACTACCTTGCCGTTTTCGTCAACGGCTATACATCTGTCGGCGTCGCCGTCAAAGGCAAAACCCATATCAAGATGCTGTTCTTTTACAAGTTTGCAAAGATTTTCGATGTGAGTAGAACCGCAATCCTTGTTTATATTAAGTCCGTCGGGTTCTGCCCCCACAACTACGGTCTGTGCACCCAATGCACCAAAAACTGCCTTTGCGGTCATCCAGGATGCTCCGTTTGCGCAGTCAAGACCAATCGTCAGATTTTTATATGAATGTGATGCAACGGAAATTAAATAACCAAGATAACGATTTCTTCCCGCTACGTGGTCAACGATACAACCAATGCGTTCCCCGTGTGCAAGAGGGAGGTCTTCCCCCAGAACGCCGAGAGCTTCCATATCACCGTCTATATATGCTTCGATAAGCGCAGTTGTTTTATCATCAAGCTTCTCACCATAACGATTTATAACCTTAATTCCGTTATCAAAAAAGGGATTGTGCGACGCCGTTATCATAATTCCGCAATCGAACTCGTCCTGACGTGTAACATATGAAACGCTCGGCGTGGTGGTAACGTGGAGCATATACGCATCTGCACCCGACGCGGTTATTCCTGCCGCGATTGAATATTCGAGCATATAGCTTGAACGTCTTGTGTCCTTTCCTATAACAATACTCGGTCTGTATCCAGGTTTGGTGCAACCTGAAAGCTCCGATGCAAAGTACCAGCCTAAAAAGCGTCCTACTTTGTATGCCTGAATAGATGTAAGGTTTATATTTGCCTCACCCCGAAATCCGTCCGTACCGAAATACTTGTTAGCGCGACGCTCTCCCTCACCATTTTTTCTTATTTCTATTTTGTCGTGCAAAAGTTCATCGGTAGAAATGTTGAATAATTCACAAATTTGCAGAATTTTATCAATCTGCGGAAGCGCCTGATCCATCTCCCATTTTGAAACAGATTGCCTCGACACAGCTATCTTCTCGGCAAGCTGCTCCTGTGAAATATTCTTGTTTGTTCGAAGTAATGAAATTTTTTTACCTATCGTCATCTTAAATCACCTTTCCTGAAACTGATTTTAAAAACAACCGAATGTAATTAACTCGATTTTACAACAAGCATACATAATTTTATGCATTTTATCAACCAATTATAGCTTGATTTTTTCGCAACTAACAGTTGCTATATAGAGTTAATTAAAAGCCGCGACATAGCTTGTCACAGCTTTTAATTGATTTTTGTAAATAGAATTTGTCAATCTTTTAAAACAAGGGCAGATGCCGAAAAAGGAAGATATATTTTGTGAAATCGTTTTCGTCGCTGTAACCGAAAGCAATCAATTTAAGCTTCGATTTTTAGAGGCGAATTTTCGGTTACGATGGTACTGCAGAGAACGATTTCGCAAAAAGCAAGAAACGGCAAGGTTTTCTCGATGAAAGCCTTGCCGTTTTATTTTTTATATAACGGAGCGTCATAAATGCCGCCCCCTACAATATTTTATTCCGCTTGCGGTAGACCGACTTTTTCGACAGTCTGAGGGGCAGATAAACCTGCCCCTTGTTATATTTATTTTAGTGGATTATAGCCGCCTCTGTCTCTTTGTCAAAAATATGAATCTTGTTCGGGTCAAGAGCAATCTTTATCTTGTCGCCAACCTTAGCAGTTGTGCGGGGATTAACTCTTGCAACAAAGCTTGTTCCTTCAATCTGGAAGTAGAGATAAGTCTCTGCACCCATCATTTCAGTAAGGTCAATATCAACCTCTGCAACGCTGTCAGCAAGAGCAGAAATTGCAGCTTCTGAATCGTCGAGGTTCTCGGGTCTGATACCCATAATAACTTCTTTGCCGTCATAAGCCTTAAGCGCGTCGCTCTTACCCTTACCGTCGGGGAGCTTAACAGAGAAATTGCCCTTTGTAAGATATGTTCCGTCTGCCTTGCACTCAACAGTAACCTCAAGGAAGTTCATCTGCGGGCTTCCGATAAATCCTGCAACGAACATATTGCAGGGAGTAGAATAGAGGTTAGCGGGTGTATCAACCTGTTGCACGATACCATCCTTCATAACAACGATTCTTGTACCCATTGTCATAGCTTCTGTCTGGTCATGAGTAACATATATAAATGTTGTCTGGAGCTTCTTATGAAGCTTACCAATTTCCGCTCTCATCTGAACTCTAAGCTTTGCATCAAGGTTTGAGAGAGGCTCATCCATAAGGAATACCTTAGGATTACGTACGATAGCACGGCCAAGCGCAACACGCTGTCTCTGACCGCCTGACAAAGCCTTCGGCTTTCTGTCAAGGAGATGCTCAATATCGAGAATCTGCGCAGCTTCAATAACCTTCTGCTTGATTTCTGCCTTGGGGAACTTTCTGAGTTTCAAGCCAAATGCCATATTATCAAAAACTGTCATATGGGGATAGAGAGCATAGTTCTGGAAAACCATTGCTATATCTCTGTCCTTGGGGACAACGTCATTAACGAGTTTGTCGCCTATGTAAAGCTCACCATCTGATATTTCCTCAAGACCGGCAATCATTCTGAGTGTTGTAGATTTACCGCAACCTGACGGACCTACGAAAATTATGAATTCCTTGTCCTCAATCTCCAAATTAAAATCCTTAACCGCAGTAAAACCGCCTGCGTAAGTTTTTGTCAAGCCCTTAAGACTTAAGCTAGCCATAACAAGCCCTCCTATTATCAATAAAAAATATTCTTAATTTAACACAATGTATTATAACATAACCCTTTCTAAAATGTTAGAGGATAATTACACAAACTTAAAAAAAATTTTTTAGTAAAACTATACAAAACAGAAAAAATGCGGTTTTTCGCGCAAAACGCCCCGTTAAAGTTGCACAAACTTTGTCTTTACCCTTTGTTAAAGTTGCACACTCGCCAAAAGATGTGTGCGTCGAATTTTCTTCTCGCACTTGTTTTCTGCCTCTTGCATTTTTATGTTTGCTGTGCTATCATTATTAATGAACTAAATAACTACAGAGTGTCCTCTGCACCGCTTGGGTGCAGAGGGTTAAAAGGGAAACGGGTGAGATTCCCGTGCGATACCAGTCGCCGTATACATCAAATGCCTGCATTCGTCGGCGAAAGCCGGTCATTGGGAAACCGAGAAGGCAGAATGCAGTTTGGGCAAGCCCTATGATGTTAGCCGGAAGACCTGCTCTGATGCCGTCTTGCAAGTGCACATCACAGAGGCGGCGGTTTAGTCTGCATTTTGCGGACAATTTTGTGTGTCACAGGAAAGCTGCTGTGGTAATCTTTAGATTGCCGCGGCTTTTTTATTGTCCGCATTATATCATTATATAAGAAGGGGGAATTTTAAAAACTATACTTCTGTAAACAAATATTAAAATTATAAGGAGAATTAGAAATGAAATTCAGGAAGCTATTAACAAACACGGCATCTATACTCCTGGTATTGAGTATACTGATGACCATTTTGCCATTTAATATTTCGGCAACAGAACCTCTCGAAAATAAATGCATCATTGTATATGTAACCGTGGGAAACTGCGGCGAAATTGTCGTTTCTGACGGCACGCCTCTGGCAGCCATCCCCGTCGAGCTTACCGATAAACCCTCATATACCCTCGACGATGTCTTTTTTGCCGTTCATAACTCATTTTTCGACGGCGGAGCAGAAGAGGGCTACGAAACATATGAGCACCCCGATTTCGGCCTTGCTCTTACAAAATTCTGGGGAAACGACAGCGATAACTTCGGTTATCAAATAAACGGCGGCACCAAATCCGTTATGAATCTCGGCAGCGAGGTAGAAGACGGCGATTACATTGATGTTCATATATATCAAAGTTCCTGGCCAAACACAGAAGACTACACTGTTTTTGGCGCATATAATGTTGTTACATATCCCGAAGACCACATTAAGCTAACATTAAATCAAATTGGATACAACGAAAGTTTTGAACCTGTTTTCTCGCCTTGCTCCGATGCAGTAATACTGATAGACAGAGAGGACAGCGGACTTATGACAGACTCAAACGGCGAAGTAATCTTATCCTTTGACGAGCCGGGCACCTATGTTGTTTCTGCAAGCAAAACAAAGATTGTTTCCGAAACAGAGGTTGCCGCAATAACAGCACCTGTTTGCATTGCAACAGTTGTTGATGCTAACGCGAAAATATCCGTTCCCTCTGACGCAGAGTTGCATATGTTCCAAAAAGGCGAAAAACACTTTGTTTCATTTACTGAAACAGAGCCTGTAACAACCTATACCCATAATAATACAAAAACATACTTCTTCACCCTTGACGACGGGGATTTCTATAACTATCGCGCAAGCGGCGATAACTATATCACATACGCAGGCATATTTGAAAAAGCCGATGCCGTCAGCATCGAAATTACCGAGGATATGCTCTGCCCCTCCGGCAAAACAAAAACCAGCATTGACCGTGACGTTTCCTCAAACAACGGTTACAACGTGGCAGATATTTATTTGAACATCAATCCGCAGGGATATCTTAAACTTTCTTCTGTTGGTGATACCTATCAGCTGATCCCGCTCCGCAGTTGGGAGGCTATAAACGATGAAATCGCCAACTACTTCATAGAACCCGATTTTATCTACACTGTAATTAACGAATCGGGCGAGCTGGACGATGATGTTGTATCAATCGACGAAAACGGCGTACTCACCGCAGTCGGTGACGGCACCGCCATTGTTCTTGTTACATATGATGCTCTTACTTACGAAAATGGTCTCGGCAGTCCTTTCTATGGCGCTATCTGGCCCGAAAACACAGGCGTTTTTGTCGTAAGCGTAGGAGCGGAAAATGGCGGAATCGTTACAGGAATGACTATCAACGAGGGCAAGAATTCCGTTTCAACAAAGCTCTCGGGCGACAGTATCGACGCAGAGCACGACATCATCTATTTTATAGGCGACAGCGGCCGTTATACCTTTACCCCTGAAACTGACGGATGCAGCGTTTCTGTTGCAAATCCCATTGTAGACGATTCAATGAGCTTTGATGGTTTCTTTGATGTTATCCCAAACGATGACGGAAGCTTCGACGTTCCCCTCACCGAAGGCCGCAATATAATAAAAATCGAAAATGACGGCGGTGCAGAATACCAAATTATCACCGCAAAAGAGATAAGAATAAGCATCAACAACGGTGACACAACAATCCGTCCGGGCGATACTGTCAGCATCACCTTTGATACCCTATACCACCCCGCAAACAAGCTGGCAGGCATATACAATATGAGTGCTCTGCCCGTCTATACAGAAATTTCGGGTTATGATGACACCATAGCAGGCGGTTTGCCGTCGCAATATGATTTTGCATCAAACAATGAAACCCAGACTGTGAACAATATTTTAAAAGCGGTTGATTTCTGGGGTTCTATTACTTATGAAAGCGATGGTTCTATCACTATCCCGAAGAATTACATGGCGGATACCTTTACTTTAAGCGGCGGTGCAATCTATGTAACAGGTTGGGGCGATTCATACGGAAATCACAGAAACATCTCACTCTCCACAGGGAAAGCCCCCAATCTTGACGCTAATCCAAGAGACGGATTTCTCGGTCTTCTTCCCGATATTGAAATCGAGATTACACCCCGTCCCATTATCGACGGCGGCATTTTCTCCGTCTCTGGCGGTTCTGCAATCAATAAAGCCGAGGCCGAAACAAACGAAGCCATAACTGATACACCCTCGTTCAGCGAAGACACTTTCCCCGACGTGAGCAATTCTGACTGGTATTACGGCTCTGTGAAATATGTATATGAGAACGCTCTTATGAACGGCATCGGCGACGGCTTTGGTCCGCTTGAAAGTATGACCCGCGCAATGCTTGTAACCGTTCTCCACCGACTCAGCGGAGCATATAAGCCTGAAGGCAGTTGCGCCTTTTCGGATATTCCCGTCGGCGAATGGTACAGCGACGCGGTTACCTGGGCATCAGAAAACGGAATTGTAAACGGCATTTCAAATTCCCTTTTCGCCCCCGACGAAGATATAACCCGCGAGCAACTCGCAACCATACTTTTCCGTTATGCAGAAAAAATGGGTTATGATATCAGCCAACGCGCCGACCTTTCCCAGTTTGCCGATGCAACCGACGCAAGCGATTGGGCAATCGACGCAATCAGCTGGGCAAATGCATCAGGCATCGTAAACGGCACAAGCAATACATCGCTCTCCCCTCTGGGCATAGCAACACGTTCCGAGGTAGCAACAATGCTTATGCGTTTTTGCGAAAACATAAAATAAGGAGCTTTTAAATGAAAATTCACAAGGTCAAATTTATCCTCGGGCTATTTTTGTCCGCAGTCCTCATACTTACTCTTTTCTACGGATTTGGCAAATGGAATAATGCAGAAACCGAAAGCACATCTGATGAGTCTGTTTTTTTTGCGGATTCGTCTGTCACTCAGCCCCCTTTGGAGGAGCCTGAAATTTCAGGCTCCTCCAAAGAAGATAAACAAGATGCTTCGTCATCTTCTTATACCGTTGATGATACTGCGGCGAACAGCACACCCCCCGAGGAGCCCGCACAAACCGAGCCTGAATCTGCTTTGTCTCAGGAAAATGCTGAGGTTTGGCCCACACCCTCTTGCACATTATCGGTTCGATGTGATACAATACTCGAAAATATAGACCGCCTTAAACCCGAAAAGCAAGGCATCATTCCCGAAAACGGCATTATTTTTGCAGAGCAAAGGATTGAATTTGCAGAAGGCGCGAGCGTCTTTGACCTTCTTCTTCGGATAATGCGTGAAAATAATATTCATCTGGAATTTGTAAAAGCCACAATTTATAACAGCGCCTATATCGAGGGCATTGCTAATATTTACGAAAAGGATTGCGGTTCATACTCGGGATGGGTATATAAAGTAAACGGCAAAATCTCTAATGTGGGATGTTCGTCTTATTTCCCGAAAGACGGAGACTGCATAGAGTGGGTTTATACCTGTAATTTGGGAAAGGATTTGTGATTTGATGCATTCTTTTAAAGCATACCACCCTATTGTAAATTTCATATACTTCCTGTTTGTAATCGGGTTTTCTATGTTGTTTATAAACCCCGTATGCCTTGCCATATCCCTCGTATGCAGTTTTCTTTTTTCGGTTACTCTTATCGGGAAGGCTGCATATGAAAGAAATTTGAGATTTATAATTCCAATGCTCATTGCGGCGGCAATCATAAATCCCGCCTTTAATCATCAGGGAGTCACGGTTATCACCTTTCTCCCAAGCGGGAACCCCATAACTCTTGAGTCGGTTTTCTATGGCATTGCGGCAGGGGCTATGATAGCTTGTGTAATTTCCTGGTTCCTCTGTTATAACGAGGTTATGACAAGCGATAAATTTATATATTTGTTCGGCAGAGTTATCCCATCGCTTTCACTTTTATTTTCTATGATTTTGCGATTTGTTCCTATGTTTGCCGAGTCTTTGAAAGAGACGGCAAAGGCTCAAAAATGTCTGGGTCACGACATCTCAAAAGGGAGCATTGGCACGCGGGCAAAGGTCGGTCTTTCTATACTCTCAGCAACAATAACCCGATTTCTTGAAAGCTCGGTAGATACTGCCGACAGTATGAGGGCAAGAGGCTGGGGGCTCCGTGGCAGAACTTCTTTTTCCATATTCAAATTCACAACAAGCGATTTTTTTGCTCTTATATGGATTTTGGCTCTCGGCACATACATCGGTATAAGAGCCGTTTCGGGAAAAATATCTTTTACCTTTTTCCCCGCAATATCGGCTCTGTCGAAAACGCTTGACTCGCTCTTCGTTTACTCTGCATATTTTGCTCTTTTTATAACACCTGTAATAATCGAAATTTGGGAGGGATATAAATGGAAAAAATTAAAATAGAAAATCTGGCATTTAAGTATCCCTCGGGGAGTTTTTGTGCACTTTCGGGGATAAACCTGTCAATATCGAAAGGTGAATTTATAACGCTGTGCGGGAAATCAGGTTGTGGAAAGACAACCCTTTTGCGACTGTGCAAACCACCCATTGCCCCTCATGGCAAAACAGAGGGCAGAATACTATTCGACGGGCGGGAGCTATCCTCACTAAGCTCCAGAGAGCAGACCTCGCAGATAGGCTTTGTTATGCAAAACCCAGATAGCCAGATAGTAACCGACAAGGTGTGGCACGAGCTTGCTTTTGGGTTAGAAAGCCTTGGTCTTTCCACCCCTCAAATCAAGGCAAGAGTTTCCGAAATGGCATCGTATTTCGGCATCGAAGCCTGGTTTTACAAAAAAGTGTCCGAGCTTTCAGGCGGGCAGAAGCAGCTTTTAAACCTCACCTCCGTTATGGCTATGCAGCCATCAGTTCTTATTCTCGATGAACCGACGGCACAGCTCGACCCCATTGCCGCACACGAGTTTATAAAAGCTCTTGAAAAAATAAACAAGGACCTCGGCACAACAATAATTCTGGCAGAGCACCGATTGGAAGAGGTTTTTCCCGTGTCCGACCGCATTATAGTTATGGACAGCGGCAAAATAATCGCAGATGCGCCGCCCGAATCCGTAAGCAAACTGTTGAAAGGCTCCGCCCACGATATATACATATCTCTTCCTGCCCCTGTTCGCATTTTTGAAGCAGTGGACGATGATGGCCCCTCCCCCGTAACAATTCGGGAGGGTCGCATATGGCTTGAAGACTTTGCAAAGAAAAATCCCATAAGTACCATTCCTGACAAGGAACTCATCTGCAAAAAAGCTGCAACTGCAGTTGAGCTTAAAGAGGTTTTCTTCAAATACGAAGAAAATTCCGCCGATATATTAAAAGCTCTGTCGCTTAAGGCAATGAAGGGCGAGCTTCTCGCCATAGTCGGCGGTAACGGTGCGGGCAAAACGACGCTTCTTTCGCTGATTGGCGGTCTTAATACTCCGCACAGGGGAAAGGTTCTTGTAAACGGCAGACCGCTCTCTGATATCCCCGATTTATATAGCGGAGTTATCGGTTTTCTGCCCCAAAACCCTCAAACATTGTTTTCAGAAAAAACCGTTTTTCTTGATTTGTTGTCTATGCTTGAGGGACACCAAATCCCAAATGACGAGAAAAACGAGCGCATAAACGCGGTCGCTTCGCTTTGCCGTATTGACACGCTTTTAAACAGGCATCCGTATGATTTATCGGGCGGCGAACAACAAAGGACAGCTCTTGCAAAAGTTCTGCTCACCTCGCCCGAAATCCTGCTCCTTGACGAGCCGACAAAGGGAATGGATTCTCACTTTAAAGAAATTTTCGCCGATATTTTAGCGGCTTTAAAAGAAAAGGGAACCACTATCGTTATGGTTTCCCACGATATAGAATTCTGCGCAGAATATGCCGACAGATGCGCTCTGTTGTTTGATGGCAGTGTAGCGAGCGAGGGGACGCCCCGCAGGTTCTTCGCATCAAATAGCTTTTACACCACCTCGGCGAGCAAAATGGCGCGAAACATCATTCCAAACGCCATACTTGCAGATGATGTTATCAAGGCTTGCAACGGAAACATCCGCGAAAGAGAGTCCGCACCGCTTGCGGTTCTCTCCCCGCGCACACCCCAAAAACAACAGAAGCAAAAAGAAAAAAGGCGTATATCCCCGCTCCGCATCGCCTGCGGTATTGTCTTTGCCCTCTTATTTGTTATCACATATACTCTCGGAAACGGAGCATACACAGATTGGCGCAATCATATTTTTGAGCTGATTATATTCGCAGAAATTTCGGCTTGTCTTGCCCTTTTTATTCCGAGGGGAAGACCCATAAAAATTGCAAAGACAACCCTGTCTCAAAAAACATCGATACCATCTGCCATAGTTACCGCCACGACTCTTTTAGCCATTTTTCTGACTTTATTTGCGGGCATTTTCTGGTTTGGTGACAGACGCTATTACTTTATAAGTATTATGATTATCGCAGAAATATTTGCTTTATTTTTCGGTCTGTTCGAGGGTCGAAAGCCAAAATCTCGGGAACTGGTTATCATCGCCCTTCTCTGTGCGATTGGCGTTGCGGGCAGAGGAGTTTTCTATATGCTCCCTCAATTTAAGCCCGTTATTGCTATTGTGATAATCGCAGGTATATGCTTTGGAGGAGAAGCCGGCTTTCTCGTCGGTGCGGTTACGGGATTTGTTTCAAACTTTTTCTTCGGGCAAGGGCCCTGGACACCCTGGCAGATGGTCGGCTTTGGTTTAATAGGGCTTCTGGCGGGACTGTTTTTCAAAAAGGGCTTTCTTCGTCCCACCAAAATCATTCTTTGCATATTTGGCGCAATTACAACCGTTTTGATATACGGGGGACTTACAAACGCCTCTATGGTAATTATGTATCAGGCAAACCCCAATCTGCAGATGTTTATTGCATCCTTTGCTGCGGGACTCCCGTTTGACCTTATGCACGCGGTTTCAACCGTTTTCTTCCTTTGGTTTATGGCAGAGCCAATGACCGAAAAACTCGAAAGAATAAAAATAAAGTATGGCATAGCAGATTAGCTATGCCATACTTTTATGCAAAAAATCTTTTAGCCTTTGTGTAGAGAAGTATAATCACCGCAATACATATCAAAAGCTCGGGAATCATATAAGTCGATTGATATATAAGCGAATAAATCCACGGATTTTGTCCCTCGGGTGCATAGCTTCCAAACAGCACCGCACCGCTTATGAGAGAGGATATAAATCGGCATCCTACTCCCGCAATCGTTCCGAATATGATAGCTTTTAAATCCTTTCTGAAAAATCCCGCTACTCCAATAAGCCCAAAGGCGAGAATATAGTCAAGAAATATCGACGCGGGATGATATATAACCCCCGCAATCATCATCGAAATCGCGCCATATATCGCGCCGACGGTCATTCCTGCCACCGCGCCTCTTCTGAATGCGATTAGCAAAATCGGCACCATAGTAAGAGCAATTGAGCCGCCCTGCGGCATTTCCCATACCTTTATAAAGCTGCATACAACTGCGAGAGCAACCCCCGCCGCAATCTCTGTAAGCAAATGTGTTTTTTTCATAAGTTTAACTTTCCTTTCTTGTCGTAAAAATTCAAAATGAATACACTTAAAGCATAAGGAAAACTGCCCTCCTTTCTATAAATTAAAAAGGCGTATTCCCAATCGGAACACGCCTTAAAAATCATTTAATCACAATCCCTACGCTGGCATTATCCATATCAGGTTCAGGGTCGAAATGCACAATTTCCTCTCAGCCTGTTTGCAAGCTCCCCTTTGCATATTCATTTTATGCCATTATACAACATTTATTTCCTTTTGTCAACAATCCGCACTCGCATTTTATTGACTTTCCGCCTTAAAAATGTTATGATTTTTGATAGGATACGGAAAAGCCGAACCATAAGGATATTTATATTTTAAGTGAAACATCTCGCTTTGCTCGATGTGAAATAATTTGCGGACAGTCGAGGACGCCTGAGCCTACACACAAATTGTGAAATAGAAAACTAAAGGTTTCTGTGAAATAAAATAAATCCTTTATCACACGCCACAGGCGTATTTCATATTGCAAAGCAATATTTCACGCACGAAGTGCATTTCACAAATCCTGAAAGGATTTATTTCGTTGAAAAAAGACTATTCCGAAGAATAGTCTTTTTCCTGGAGCTGCCCAGCGGACTTGAACCGCCGACCTCTTCCTTACCAAGGAAGTGCTCTACCGTCTGAGCTAGGGCAGCATTGGCGATCCGGATGGGGTTCGAACCCACGACCTCCAGCGTGACAGGCTGGCATTCTAACCAACTGAACTACCGGACCGTATAAACACAGCTTATGTATGATAACATATTTTAAAGCCTATGTCAATATTTTTTTCAAAAAAAGCAAAACATTATGATTGCACATCAATTATAATCAAAAGGAGTTTTTATGGTACGATTTGCAGATAACAATGACTTTGACTTTGTGAAAAAATCCTGGTCGGTTTGCTTTGACGACCCGCCTGAATTTGTGGACTGGAACTTTACCTCCAACTACTCACCCGCGAGCACCGTAATAGCAGAAACAAACGGCGCTCCCGCCTCTGTTATGCAGCTTATGCCTTATGTTATGAACATATCTGACGCGCGGTTTGACACCCGATATATCTCGGGTGTTGCAACCATGCCCGAGCACAGAGGTCAGGGGCTTGTCCGCGCTATGTTTAACTTTGCTCTTCCCGAGATGTATAAGCTCGGCACACTTGTAAGCATTCTCGTGCCTGCCGTTTCGGGAATGTATGAGAAATTCGGCTACCGCACAATCTGCGAGCGTACATTTTATTCTGTAACGGGCACAGACGACTTTGAAGTCAAGCGTACTCTCTCTGCTAAGCTTATAGAAATTCTTGATAGAATTTACAGAAAAGAAATGTGCAAAAAATCCGTTTTTATAGACCGCTCCCAAAATGATTGGGAAAGGATTTTAACAGACCTGCTTATTTTGTCAAAGGGAAGTGTTTTGCTAAACTGCGCGGATAACTTATATACAGGCTATGCCCTTGTATATCCAAAAGGTGACATTCTTGAAGCGACAGAAATCTGCGGGGATATCGCTGCGGACAAGGTCCCCGTATCTGCCCCGCCCGTTATGGCAAGAGTTATAAACGCAAGGGGCGTGCTTGAAAAGCTCGGCAGCGATAAACTCTGTAATTTTAGCATCGCTGATGATTTTATCCCCCAGAATAATATAAACCCCACCGCGCACAAACGCCTTGATATTTCAGATTTGACAGAGATAATTTTCAAAGATTGTCCAAATGGCACATATATCAATCTTCTTCTTTAAATATATATTGACTTTATCTGTTTTAATTTATATAATAATAAGTATGAAAACAAATGGGGTGAAGCCTTGGACAGATATATAACAAACAGCGAAGAAGAAACCAGACGCCTTGGCAAAAATTTTGCCGAAAGTCTTGCCCCGGGGGCAATTGTTGCCCTTTCGGGTGATTTGGGCTGCGGAAAAACTGCGTTTGTTAAAGGTGTTGCCGAGTATTTCGGGGTATGTGATGATGTAACAAGTCCCACCTTCACCCTTGTCAACGAATATTATGGCGACATAACCCTATATCATTTTGATGTTTACAGACTTGAAAACCCGTCGTTTGAAGAATGTGATTGGATGGACGATTACTTTTTCGGTGACGGGATTTGTTTGATAGAATGGGCGGACAATATCAAGGTAATCCTGCCCGACGATACAATATGGGTTACTCTTTCAAAAAAATTAGAAGACGGCGAAGATTTCAGAGAGCTCATAATCGAAAAGAGGTAGTATATGCTTATATTTGGAATAGACACCTGTTGTATGGCAGCAACTGCCGCAGTTATGTCAGACGACAGACTTGTAGCACAGACAATTCAAAACAACAAAAAGACTCACTCGCAGAGAATTCTTCCTATGATTGAGCATATGCTCGAGCAGGCAGAGGTATCTCTTGCCGATGTTGACGCCTTTGCCGCGGCGGTTGGCCCCGGCTCCTTCACGGGTGTGCGAATCGGCGTTGCAACCGCAAAGGCTCTCGCCCACGCAGTTGATAAGCCCTGCGTTGCGGTTTCTACTCTGCACGGCTTAGCTAATAACGTCTCATTCTTCGACGGAATAATTTGTCCCATAATGGACGCAAGACGAAATCAGGTCTACAATGCTCTCTTCAGGGGCGGCTCGCTTGAGAGACTGACCGAAGACAGAGCGCTCTCGATAGATGCTCTTTTAGAAGAATTGAAGGAAATCGAGCAAAAGGTCATCTTTCTCGGTGATGGGGTACCCGTCTTTGCCGATACTATAAAAGATGCTCTCTCTGACCGTGCCGTCTTTGCACAGAGGATGAATTTTATGAATCTGGCGGCATCTGTTGCCGAGATAGGCTCTCAAATGTATCTTCGAGGCGAAACTGTTTCGTATACGGAGCTTGTCCCCCAGTATCTGCGTCTGTCACAGGCAGAGAGGGAGCGGCTTGAAAAACTCGGCAAATAAAATTATTGATTGAGGTATTGAAAATGCGTAAATTCTTTAAAAGCGAACATATCTTCCGCTGCTTCGCGGCAATTATTGCAATCTTTATGCTCTTTACTTTGAGCATAAACTGCGTTTATGCCCTTGAGCATTTGCAAAACGAATCTTCTGAAAGCACGGCAGAGAATGCCGAGCCTGTTAACCCCACCCGCAAGGAAGGGGAAAAGCCTATCCTCGGTGCAAGTGAAACGGGCGTTCTTGTCGATTCTGCAAGCGGACGTATTTTGTTTGAAGACGGCGGAGACAAGAAAATGTATCCAGCCAGCACCACCAAGGTTATGACCGCGCTCATTGCAATCGAGGCTATAGAAAAGGGTGAGGCAGACTTTAATAACTCTGTCACAATTACCGCCGAGATGCTCGACGGCCTTGCAATAGACGGAAGCTCCATCGCTCTTAAAGAGGGCGAAATTATGTCCCTCGAAAATCTTTTAAAGGGTCTTATGATTGCGTCGGGAAATGACGCTGCACAGGCTATCGCCATACATATTGCAGGCAGCATTCCCGCCTTTGTTGACAAAATGAACGCACGTGCGGCTGAGCTTGGCGCAACAAATACTCATTTTGTAAATCCTCACGGACTTCACGATGAAGACCACTATACAACCGCGGCTGATATGGCAAAGTTTGCGTGTGCCGCAATGAAGCTTGATAAATTCCGCAATATCGTCGATATTGCACACGTTAAAATTCCTCCCACAAATCTCACCGAGGAAGAGCGTTATTACATAAACACCAACGGCCTTTTGTCAACCATGCGTTATACCGACTACTTCTTCAAAGGCACGATAGGAATAAAGACGGGCTACACAAGCGATTCAGGAAACTGTCTTGTTTCAGCCGCCGCAAGAGACGGGGTTGAGCTGATTGGTGTAATTTTCGGCGCCAAAGGCATTAATGATTCTTATGGCGACAGCAGAGAAATGCTTCAGTGGGGATTTGAGGAATTTACCGCAGTTACCGCTCTTGCAAAGGGTGATATGCCTTGCGAAATAAAAGTTAAACAGGGCAGAGGCACTGATTATCTCACACTGGCGGTTATGGACACTGTAAAGGTTGTTATGCCAAAGGACAGTTCCCCCGATGAGCTTGAAATCCGCCCCAATACTCCCGATGCGGTTTATGCTCCCATATTTGAGGGTGATGAAATCGGTACTGTTTCCGTTCTCTATGAGGGCGAAGAAATCGGGTTCGGGCGTCTTGCCGCAACAAAAGAGATAAAGAGAAGCTTCTTTTGGCCAGTTATGGCTTTTGGTGAATGGCTCTGGAGCTTTACTCTGGTAAGAGTTTTTGTGTATGTGTGCGGCGGCGTAATTGTAGCATTTATTGCTCTTTTCTTTATGGCGCTCTACAGAAGCATCAAGCTCTCCAAAAAACGCAGAAGTGCGCGCAGAAACAGAAGATAATTATCCAAACTTTATCTTGAAAAAGCACTTGCTTTATGATATACTGATTTAAATTGTAACTATTGTACCTTTGAGGAAAGGACTTGATATATATGCAGAATTTACAAACTGATAAACCGCAGAAAACATCAGGCTCGAGAAAGTTTCTGGCGGCGGCAGGAATTTTTCTTGTCGCAATCGGCATCTTTTTTGCAGCCTTTGGCATATCCTTTAAACTGATGATGCTCCCCGACAAACCTACACAGAGCAACGGCCTTAGCGAAGAGGATAATCTTCGCATCGAAGTTTCGGAGCTTAAAGAGGAAAATCGCCGTCTTGAAGAGGAAAACAAAATTTTAAAGGGCGATGATAGCAGTTCAGATGAGGATTAAGCTATGAGCTTTAATTCGGAAATTCCGACTATTATATTTTAATATTTGAAAGGATGGTTTATCAATGAAACCGAAATACCAAAGAATAATGCTCAAAATAAGCGGTGAGGCTCTTGCGGGAGATAAGGGCTTCGGACTTGATCAGGCTACCGTGGATTCAATCGCAGTTAAAATAAAAGAGTGTTATGATATGGGCGTTCAAATCGCTATTGTTGTCGGCGGCGGTAACTTCTGGCGCGGACGCACGGGCGAGGGTATGGATCGCTCACGTGCTGACCATATGGGTATGCTCGCAACGGTTATAAACTCTCTTGCACTTCTTGACGCTCTCGAGCATCTTGGCGTGGAGGGCAGAGTTCAGACCGCTATCGAGATGAGACAGATTGCCGAACCCTATATCAGATTAAAAGCGGCAGCTCATCTTAAAAAGGGCAGAGTTGTTATTTTTGCCTGCGGAACAGGTAACCCATTCTTCTCAACCGATACAACCGCGGCTCTCCGTGCCGCAGAAATCGACGCCGAGGTTATTCTCCTTGCTAAAAAAGTTGACGGCGTTTATGACAGTGACCCCAATGTAAACCCCAATGCTATCAAGTTCGACAGCCTCAGCTTTATGGATGTGCTCAACCGCAAGCTCGGTGTTATGGATTCTACCGCTACATCTCTTTGTATGGACAACAATATTCCCATCGTTGTATTTGGTTTAGATGACCCCGAAAATATAAAGAGAGCGGTTATGGGCGAAGAAATCGGAACATATGTAGGTAAATAACTAAAACAGAAAGGATTTTATATTATGCAAAACACTGAAAATAAAATGAACAAAACTATAGCGGCTCTCGAGTCAGACTACGCCGCAATAAGAGCAGGTCGTGCAAACCCTGCAATTTTAGACAAAATCACCGTTGAATATTATGGCGCAGCTACTCCGCTTGCTCAGGTTGGAACAGTATCTGTTCCCGAAGCGAGAATGATTGTTATTCAGCCTTGGGATGCAAGCATCTTAAAGGATATTGAGAGAGCCATTCAGACATCTGATATCGGCATAAACCCCAATAATGACGGCAAGGTTATCCGTCTTAACTTTCCTCCCCTCACAGAAGAGCGCAGAAAAGACCTTAAAAAAGGCATTTCCAAAAGAGGCGAGGAGGCAAAGGTTGCTCTCCGCAACATAAGACGCGATTCTCTTGAGCTTTTCAAAAAGCAGAAGAAGAACAACGAAATAACTGAGGATGACCTCAAAGATTTAGAAGATAAAATCCAAAAGCTCACCGACAAGTTTGTAAAGCGCGTGGATGAGCTTACCGCCGACAAAGAAAAGGAAATTATGGAAGTTTAGTTTTCTTTATTGGATTTGGGTGATATTATGTTTTTCAAGAAGAAAGGTTCTGTGCCCGCCCATCTTGATATGTCGAATATACCAAAGCATATCGGCATTATAATGGACGGCAACGGACGTTGGGCAAAACGGCGCGGACTTCCCAGGTCGGCAGGTCATAGAGCAGGGGCAAAAACCCTTGAAGATATCGTCGATTATTGTAAGTCCATCGGTGTTGAAGCGATTACTGCCTATGCCTTTTCCACAGAGAATTGGAACCGCCCTGAAGATGAGGTCAACGCTCTTATGGAGCTTCTCTACGACTATCTCATACAGGCAGAAGACCAATATGCCAAAAAGAATGTCCGTCTTATTATAAGCGGTGATAAATCGAGATTTAGCGATAAGCTTATCTCCGCTATGGATAACGCCATAAACATTACAAAAGACGGAACGGGTATTACTTTAAACCTTGCACTCAACTACGGCGGCAGAGACGAAATCGTGCGTGCTGCCAAAAGAATTTCAAAGGATGCTGCAAACGGAAAAGTGTCCGAAACTGGTATTGATGAAACGCTCTTTGCAAGCTATCTTGATACAGCAACACTCCCTGAAGTCGACCTGATTATCAGACCGAGCGGTGAAAAGCGTCTTTCTAATTTTCTGCTTTGGCAAGCGGCGTATGCGGAATTCTGGTACAGCGATGTGTGTTGGCCCGATTTTACGTCCGACGATATGAACTCGGCAATCATAGACTATCAAAAAAGAAATCGCCGTTTCGGCGGTGTGTAGACCAGCAGCGAAAGGAGAACTGGTATGTCATCTTTAAAATCAAGACTATTGACCGCCCTCATCGGCGTTCCCGCAATTATACTTGTTTTACTTTCTCCTCCTTTCGTTATTACCCTCGCGGTTATGGCGGCATCTGTTATAGGACTTTATGAGTATTACAGAGCCGTGGGTCTTTCGGCAAACCGAAGCCTGTGCCTTATGGGATATGTGGCGGCAATCTTTATATCCCTGAGCGTCTTTATGCCGCGTGACCTTTCACAAATACTTGTCTATTTGTATATTCTTGCATTATTTATCGTAATGCTTGCAAGCAAAGGGCGTGTAACTGTAAATGATATAGGGCTTTTGATTTTGGGGCTTATATACATTCCCTATTTTCTGTCACATATGATATATATCCGCGAAATGCCTTTCGGCAACTTCTACATATGGCTTGTGCTTCTTGGTGCTTTTCTTACAGATACCTGTGCGTACTTTGTGGGCTGTCTGCTCGGCAAGCATAAGCTTTGCCCCTCCATCAGTCCAAAAAAGACTGTCGAGGGTGCTGTGGGCGGAACACTCGGTTGCGGACTTTCTTTTGTTCTCTTCGGCGTTCTTACCAACTTTTTCTTTAAAGACGGTCTCTATGGCGGAGAATTCAGCTTAATACTGCTCTTTGTATTGGGTCTGATTACTTCTTTTGTGTCACAGGTAGGAGATTTGGTTGCCTCATCAATCAAGCGCCAGTTTGATATAAAGGATTTCGGCAATTGTCTGCCCGGGCACGGCGGAATTCTCGACCGATGCGACAGTATAATTATGGTCGCGCCGACAATATTTTTGTTCTTGTATAATATAAGTATTATAATTTGATAAAATTAAAAGGAGCCTCTCGGCTCCTTTTTGATTATGACTTTGTTATTTTAACCTGCTCGCTTATCTTTAGCCATTCGACATTCAATCCAAGGCTCTCTACTATAGAGTCAATGTCTATATAAGTTCTGTCATTCTCTGTGTAAGTCGAGCACTCAAGCGCTACTGTTTCACCGTTTACAATGGCTGTGTCTGTTCCGAGTATATGTGCAAAGGTTTTATCACCAAGGGTTACGGCAATCAGCTTTGTTTTCTCAGTATAGCAAACTCTTGCGCCAAGGCTCTCCAAAACGAACCGCAGAGGCAGCATAATCTGTCCGTCTACTACCGAGGGAGCAATTTCGACTTCACGCGCCTCCCCGTTGACTATCGCCGATTTTTCACCTATTGTGAGCATTATTTCATCAGGAATTTCGGTTTCCGATACCTCTATTATGTAATTTCCATCCGTTGTTTTTACGAGAATATCTTTATCAAATGTAAAGTACATGGCAAGATGTTCTTTTTCTCCGCCCTCTCCATAAGGCTCTGTAATACAATTTTCAACCACGACATTCCCGTTTGCATCAACGAGATTGCCCCCTTCATTTTCAATGATTATTGTATCCCCATCCTTCAGTGCGCCATCCTTGCCATTTAAAAACAGGTGATAATCGTTAAGTCCTGAAACATCGTAATGTCCCGATTTATATAAGTCATAGAAGAAATAATAATGTTTTTCCTCATCGGTATCAGCAACGATATCTCCCTCGTAATAATCTGCCCTTTCAACTATATCAAGCTCATCATATCTGTTTCCCTGTTTGTCTATATGATATATTCTATCATCAATCTTAACCTTGGCATAACCATATTTGAAATCATATGCCATATCGTATTGCGGTTCTATTATCATGTCCCCCGCTAAATCCATATAGCCCCACTTGTCACCTATGCGCACTGCAACAGAATAGTCAGAAATTTTATACAAATAACTGTAATATTGATTATCTCCATGACCTGCATAGCGTATCTCATCCCATATACGAATATCAAAATCTCTTATAATATTTCCGTACACATCTACAAGTCCGCAGTAAACTTTTTCGTGCTCCGGCAGGCCATCCGGTTCAATTGGACTTATTTTAGTCGCAATAGCCACCCCATCCACATAATCGCTGATAATATCCATATTCTCTGCGTTGATTGAGCTACCGTCTTTTAAGTCTACAAACCATACTGATACATCATTTCTTGCCAAATATATATCGCCCGAGTATTGCAAACAGTCATCATATATAATTTCTCCTGATGAATTAATAAGCCCGTATTCGCCATTGAGGCGTGACGTCATTAATCCATCAGGCATAAATTTGCCTAAAGAATCATATATGACGGGAATTACAATCTCGCCGTATTTGTCTATGTATCCATGTTTGCCATTGTAAGCGACTTCATATGGCCCGCCCCTTCGAGCATATCCATACATATCGTCCGTATAAAACGACTCATACATACAAGGAACAACTTCATTCATCCATCTGTCAAAGAGTCCATATAAGTTGTTTTCGTTTTTTACTACAATCAGTCCGCTATCCAAAACATCTATAAACTTCTGACCTTCGGGAAGAGTATGCTCGTTAAAATCTTTATCAATAAGTATGGTATATGAACGTGTCACATCTGGGTCGGCAAGAGCAACTCCGTTTTTAAACAGCGTAAGACTTTTATACTTAATTTCTGTTAGATTTTTACCATCCTTGCTTACAAATCCCTTATATTCGCCATCGGTTACTATTCCTATCCCGTTTTCATCATATTCGATAATATCAGTCATTACTACCTTGCCGATTTTATCTATCCCAACTGCATTGCTGCTATCAGGCATCCACACGCGCGCTATTGAATTCTCGAAATCCTCTGCATATTTGTATATAGGCTCAATTACAATATCGTAGTTTTCATTCAAAAACCCATATTGTCCGTTTTGGGATTTAAACCTTCGCATACCATCGGCTATTTGGTATACTTCTGCAACAGAGTCATCAATTTTTGTAACTTTGATATCATATTCACTTTTTGCATAGGCAGGAATACCTACGCAAGAAAAAATCACTATACAAATCAGTATTGATATCATCCTTTTCATAATTTCCCTCCGTTTGTATCAAATATAGAAAGACATATTAACGGGCATCTGTCCCCTTTATCTCAATTACATATTTACCATCAGTTGTTTCTGCAACAACATTTTTATCGGCAGTAAATGAAAGAGAAATCTGCTTTTCCCCATTTGCATATGAATTAATAATACAGTTTTCTGTTAGGATATTGCCGTTAAAATCAAGAAGTTTATCCCCCTTGCTCTCAAATATTATGGTATCATCCTCCATTAAAGCGCCGTATCCCTCATTCAGCAATAAATAATAATTATTAAATCGCGAATAATCAATATACTCATTAACCCTGTTATATACTTTTTCAAAAAGGTAAAATGATATATCCTCACACTTATTTCTGACTGAATAGTAAGACGAATATTTTGAATTACCCTCTATAATATAGAGATTTTCATATATTTTCCCATCTTTATCAATAGTGACCCAATCGTCCCCGTCTTGTACCCTTGCATATCCGTGTCGAAAATCCGTCGCCTGCCTCCATACAGGTTCTATAACAACTTCACCGCTTAAATTAATATATCCCCATTTATAGTCACTATTTACTGCAATCAAAGAATCTGATATTGCATAAGGGCAAATTGAACCGCTTTCATTAGCAAATGCACTTTGCCCATAGTACTTGACTGTTTCTATATCAAAATTTCGTATAATCTCTCCGCTTTCATTTACAAGTCCATAGCAAGGCTCCATATGTTTTCCAAAATATGTTTCTACCTCTGCATTCTTAACAGCCAGCGCAACCCCGTTCACATATTCACTTGCAAGCACAATGTCATTTTCCCCTACTCTTGTACCATCCTCCGAGTTTATGTATATAACCCCGCCATCATCTGATTGGGATTTATATATATTTTTGTGCATATGCTCGGCTTTAATTAATTTATCATAATCTGAAACAAGATATTTTTCCCCGTTAATACTAACCTCTGTTGCTCCGTTTGGCATATATTCCCCTACATAATCATATATAATGGGAAGTATAATCTCACCGTTTTTGTCTATATATCCCATTTTTTTATTTTTTACAACCTTGTACGGTCCGCCATGCGATGTATCTGATACACCGACTGTATCGTGCGAATTAATATTTTCGTAGATAAATGGCACAACAACCCTGAATTTAGTGTCTATAACCCCGACTTTATCGTTTTTGTTCCGCACAACAATATTCCCATTATCCCAAATATCGAGAATATAAGGATATTTCTTTAACTCTTTTTCTTTAAAATTTTTATCAATAAGGAGCGTATATGAATATTCTTCTGCCGTATTTGCCATGGCATAATTGCCGTTAAATGCCGTAAGTCTTGGATATTTAATATCGCTTAAAAATTTACCTTTACTATTTACAAAGCCTCGCATTGATGCTTTGTCCGTTATAACGGCTATTCCATCATCATCGAAGTTACTAATACTGCGATACTCCATAGGAATTATTACATTACCGTTTGTGTCTATAAGACCCATATTTCCGTTTAAACGCACGCGTGCAGATTGCGCCTTGAAGTCATAGGCATATTCATATATGGGTTCAATTGCAATTTCATAGTTTTCATCCAAAAAACCATATCGCCCGTTTTGGGCTTTAAACCTATGCATACCATCAAACAGAGGGTATATATCCGCTATAGACTCATCGATTTTTGTAACCTTGATGTCGTATTCGCCCTTTGCACAGGCAGGAATCCTCGCACAAGAAAAAATCACTATACAAATCAGTATTGATATTATCCTTTTCATAATAAAATCTCCATTCCGCCGCCATATGACGATACAAATAGTAATTAAATTTCTCTTATCCGTATGGCAAGGAGCGTTCACTTTATACACTCCTGTTTGATTTGTTTTCTATTGTGTCGGCCGGGTAAGCCACATTGATTTTTCTAAAGAATCCTTCCAAACATCATTATAGATATAATTATTTATGTCATATATAAGATTTCCACCCTGATATGCATTTGGAAAGTGATTATAATGCACTCCTGTTACATAAGCACTTTCATCTATCCCGTCCCAGTATGGAATATGATTTCCGCTGTTATGAGTGTTTGTATTATTCCATATGTTTCTATAACCTTGTTCGTTAGGTCCGCCTGAATATACACCGATTGGGACATTCATTTCTTTGAGTTCAGGTAAACTATTTAGGTATTCTTGAAGAATTCTCCTTTTATCATATATGCCCATACGATCGTCTTTTCGACCCGTTACAAGCCCCATATCGAATTCCATTTCTATTCCTACCCTTGTTAAAACATAAGGGTCATTATTAAACTTGCTAACTACATCTTTTACATCATTAATATTTTTGACATCTTTTCCGTAAAATGCACCCGGTTGTATTATAATTGTATCTATTAATGGTCTGCCATCAAGGAAACTTTTGCGGGCATATGCTTGAATTTTTTCTAATTTTTCATAACTATCATAATATGGAATACATAGAACACTTTTACCTTTGCCATGCATCAATTCGGATATGTGTTTCATATTTTCCAATGTATTATCTTGACCTTCATCCACAACATCTTCTCGTCCAAAGTATATACCTCCAATAAAATGCGAATTTTCCTTTACCCAATCGGGCTCTGTGACTATATCGTATATCGTTTCAGCGGTTACTGCATTTTGCTCTGTTGAACCAATAAAAAATTTAGGATATATTCCCTCTTCTATAAGATTCGCATCCTTCAAAAAAGTATGTGCATCAATAAATTTCCCCAAAACATCCCTCTGGTTTAACGCAGATACCCCCGAATTTTCGGTAGACCTTGTCTGCAAAACAAAGTTGCCACTGCCACCTGTCTGTATCATCCAGTTTATAGCATCAAATATAGTGAATTGATAGTTGTCATACATATTCATATCAGAATGAATGAATTCATGGCTCCCGACATTCATATCTCGGCTATTGGTTATAGCTTTATCTTTTGTAATCGGCGCAGTATATATAACCTGATAAACATTAGGGTTACCATGTTTCATTCCGCCTTGCTTTTTGACATACTCTCTGATATATGAGTTCAACTCTTCCTTTTCCGCATCGTTTGCATCATACATAGCCTGTTGTGCATATAGTGGATTTGTTATTATAAGATTATTGTACTGCCCAAAAGCGTCCTTGTCAATATTTTCCGACTTGTTTTTGCTTTGATAACTAATTGTGGTTAACGATGGGGTGATGTCGTTCTGCAGTGCGCCCCCATATGGGTCAAGCCCATTTTTACGAGCACACTGCTCTCCATAAATCTGTCGTGGATCTTGCAACTCTCTGTTGCAAATTCTGCAACGATTAGCACTGTAGTCATACTCCTCGTTTTGTTAATAGTTGTAGTTTGAATAGTTGTTCATTTTTGTTGCCTCCAGATTAAATTTTTTGTTTAACTGAAGTATACTACAACAAAAAGTGTCATAGCATGTCACGCAGACCTTGTATTCAATTTTAAAAAAAGTCTGCCTTGTCGTGAAGTGATATAATTATGATCGTACCGACAATATTTTTGTTCTTGTATAATATAAGCATTATAATTTGATAAATTTAAAAGGAGCCGGTTCGGCTCCTTTTAAATTTAGCGGCTCAGCCGCTTTATTATCTCATCATAATTTTCCTGTATGTGCGGATACACACATTTTGAGCAATCCTTTATCATCTTCCCGTCTTTCCCCTCAATATATTCGGGGGTTCCTCCGCAATCTTCAAAATTATAAAGCGGACAAAAGCAAAAAATACAGTTTATATTTTCTCTTTTATGACAGGGATAATATTCGCAAGCTCTGTTTTCAAAATATGAACTGTTCATTATTTAGGTGCAACAACTATCTTGCGGTGCGGTTCTTCATCGATACTATATGTCTTAACACCGTTACTGTTTTGCAATGCCGCATGAATAATTCTGCGCTCATTCGGTGACATAGGCTCTAAAGTAACCGTCTTTTTCTCTCTTATAACGCGACGCTCCAAGCTCTTTGCAAGCTTAACGAGCGTTTCTTCTCTCTTTGCTCTGTAATTCTCGGTATCGATATTTACCTTGATATATGAATTCTTTACTTTGTTTACGTAAAGGCTTGTAAGATACTGAACTGCATCGAGGGTATCGCCTCTCTTACCTATAAGAAGTCCCATCTTGTCGCCCGAAACTGTAACGCGGACACAATCTCCGCCGTTTTGAACGTCAACCTCTGCATCTGTAAGACCGATTCTGTGGATAAGCTCTGTCACAAAAAACTTTGCGTCCTCGAGAGATTTTTCTGTAACCTCACGATTTCTCTTATCTGCCTTCGGCGCTGCAGCTTCCTCTTTAGGAGCTTGTGCCTCTTCCTTCTTTTCAGAAGCTTTGGGAGCATCAGCGGTCTTCTTTTTCTTTCTGCCGCCTGGAGTGTGGTCCTGTGCATGCGGTGCTGTCTTGGGAGCATAGGGATTCTCGCCCGCCTCTACCTTATCAGACTGAGCACGTTTCTTAACCTCTTCGGCAATCTTGCGTTCCTTTTCTTCTTCTTTTGTTATCCACGCAGAAATGACTACCTCTTTACCAAGAAGCAATCCCATAAGTCCTTTGCCTACCTCACGTTCAACCTCGCAGGAAAGCTCGTCAACGGATACGCCGAACTCCTCTGCGGCAAGCTGCAAAGCTTCTTCTTTACTTTTTGCGCTTTTTTCTATTTTTCTTAGCATTTATAATCTCTCCTTCAATCTGTTCGTCTGTTATATCAGACTTTATAATTTTTGACAAAACAACCTGCTGACCGAGCGCCAGAATATTACTGATAATCCAGTAAAGACCCAGTGCAGACGGCACAGTAAAAGCAATCCATGCCGACATAATAGGCATAAATGTCATCATGCCCTTCATTGGATTTGGTTGTTCTTCACCGTTTTTATCAGTAACCGGTTGTTGCGGCGACTGCTTCTGAGAGAGCTTGGATGTAAGATATGAGCTTACGCCTGATAAAAGCGGAATAATCCAAAGCATAACATCTGTCATGGTAAGCTTATACGCCTTGCCTATAAACAAGCCGAAGAATTTACCAAGGTCAGGGGTCTGTGATAAATCAATACCCAGGAAGTTAAAGTCAATGAGTGTGAAGTTTTTATTAAGCTCCACAATCCAATTACTGTTCATTATTTCGGGGTTTTCATACAAAAATCTTGCAATCTGTATCTCATACATTCCAAAATTCTTGTATGCGTTCTGGGTTAATGCCTCAAGAGAGTCTACATTAATATTGGAAAGGAATGCAGCCATCCTCTCGGGGCTTCCCTCGCTCCACTCAACGATTGCACTCACAATGCGCCATACTTCATCCTCGCCAAAGCCCATAATATAAACGATAGGCTTTCTTACAACGAAGTAGAGCATCATAAGTATAGGAAGCTGAATAAGAAGCGGCAGACAACCGCCCATCGGATTTATCTGATATTTTTGATAAAGCTTCATCGTTTCCTGATTAAGCTTTTCTTTGTCGTTTGCATATTTCTTTTGAAGATCCATAAGAAGCGGCTGAAGCTTCTGTGTTTTAATCATCGCCCTCTGCTGCTTAACAGTGAGCGGCATAAGTATAGCCTTTATAAGAATAGTGAAAATTATTATAGCAACACCGTAGTTACCCACAAGCTCATTACTGAGTTTGAGTAACCATCCCAATCCCATCATTATATAAGACACGGCATGCTCCTCCTTCATTTGATTTAACCGAAAGATCCTAAAATTACGCCGTTTCGGGCGGGTTAGGATTACTTACTTTCGGCTATGGGTAATCAATTCCCCCGCGCGAGAGCGGATTACACCTTAAAATCCGCCAAACAGCCTTAAATGTCCCGATAAAAACCCCATACTTTTCTATCGCCATAATCGCATACTGCGAGCAGGTGGGGTAATATCTGCAGCAAGGCTTTTTATGAGGGGAAATCCTCTTTCGATAAAATTCTATAAGTTTAATTAAAACCTTTTTCATTCTGTTTCTGAAAATAGTCCCAACTCTTCGGCAGCCGAGCGAAAATCCCGAACAAGCTTTTCATAAGAAGCATCAAGTATCCGCCCTCTTGCAACAATGCAAACATCAACGCCATCAGCAAACTCGTGTTGAGTAATGCGGAAAAGCTCACGCACTCTGCGCTTTGCCCTGTTGCGTGACACGGCGCCACCGACCTTTTTACCCGCGGTAATTCCGAGCCTTATCTGCCCGCTCTTACCCTTTAGAGCGTACATAACCATAGTCGGTCTGACAGCCGATGCACCACGACGGTACAACCTTTGAAATTCATAGTTTCTGCACAGGCTTATTATCTTCTCCATAGCTACCTATCAATCCTTACAGGGCATCTGCCCCGTTTCTCTGTTATGTTCTCTTTTAAAAAACATCTACATAGACAAAAAGACGCCCGAAGCGCCTTTTATGCGGACAGCTTCTTTCTGCCCTTCAGTCTTCTTCTTGCCAACACCTTGCGGCCGTTTTTAGTACTCATTCTCTTTCTAAAGCCGTGTTCCTTCGCACGATGTCTCTTTTTAGGCTGGTATGTTCTAAGCATTCCTACCCCTCCTTCGATAATAATAAGTATATAATAAAATAATTCTACAAAGAAAATCTATGATATTCTATCACAAAATATATAGGTTGTCAAGGGTTTTGGCAAATTTTTAATTTTTTCTTTCCCTGCCCTCTTAACTATTGACCATTCCTGTGTTGACTTTTTTAAAACATTCATATATAATAATATTTATTAATGTAGAATAATTGAAAGGATGATATATATGAAGGTACTGCTAAACGATGGCAGCGTAAGCGAAATTCAGGATGACGTTTCCGTAGTTCGCCATACCTGCTCTCACGTTTTGGCACAGGCGGTAAAGCGTCTGTACCCCGAAACAAAGCTTGCTATCGGTCCATCGATAGACAACGGCTTTTACTACGATTTTGACCGCGACGGCGGTTTCTCTGCCGAAGACCTTGATTCTCTTGAGGCAGAAATGAAAAAGATTATAAAAGAAAATCTTAAAATCTCAACCTTCACAAAACCTCGTGCAGAGGCTATTGAATTTATGAAGGAAAAGGGTGAAACTTATAAAGTAGAGCTTATCGAGGACCTCCCCGAAGATTCTTCCATCAGCTTTTATGAGCAGGGCGACTTTGTCGACCTGTGCGCAGGACCCCACATTCTTTACACAAAGGGTATCAAGGCGTTTAAGCTGACATCTGTTGCAGGTGCTTATTGGAGAGGCAGCGAGAAGAACAAGATGCTGACCAGAATTTACGGCACTGCTTTTCTTACAAAGGACGAGCTTGAAGAATATCTCACTATGCTCGAAGAAGCTAAAAAGAGAGACCACAGAAAGCTCGGCAAGGAGCTTGGTCTCTTTACTATGATGGACGAGGGTCCCGGCTTCCCCTTCTTCCTGCCAAACGGTATGATTTTGAAGAACACTCTTATAGATTATTGGAGAGAAATCCATACACGTGAGGATTATGTTGAGATTTCGTCACCCATAATGCTCAACCGTCAACTTTGGGAAACCTCAGGACACTGGTATCACTATAAAGAGAATATGTATACCACCTCAATTGACGATACCGATTTCGCGGTAAAGCCTATGAACTGCCCCGGCGGTCTTTTAGTTTACAAGTCAGAGCCTCATTCATACCGCGACCTTCCCTTGAGAATGGGCGAGCTTGGTTTGGTTCACAGACACGAAAAGTCAGGTCAGCTTCACGGTCTTATGCGTGTGCGTTGCTTTACCCAGGACGATGCTCACATCTTTATGACCTCTGACCAGATTACAAGCGAAATAAAGGGCGTAATCAGCATAATTGATGAGGTTTACAAGCTTTTCGGCTTTAAATATCACGTAGAGCTCTCTACCCGTCCCGAAGACAGTATGGGTAGTGATGAAGATTGGGAGACTGCTACAAACGGTCTTCGCACCGCTCTTGACGACCTCGGTCTTGACTATGTAGTGAACGAGGGCGACGGTGCGTTCTATGGTCCGAAAATTGACTTCCACCTTGAAGACTCTCTCGGCAGAACATGGCAGTGCGGAACAATTCAGCTTGACTTCCAGCTTCCGCAACGCTTTGAGATTGACTACACAGGCGAGGACGGCGAAAAGCACCGCCCGATAATGATTCACCGCGTTGTATTCGGCTCAATCGAAAGATTTATCGGTATCCTTATCGAGCATTTTGCAGGCAAGTTCCCGACTTGGCTCGCACCTGTTCAGGTTAAGGTTCTCCCCGTTTCTGAAAAGTCCCACGCATATGCAACCTCTGTTTATGAGGAGTTAAAGGCGGCGGGTATCAGAGTTGACATTGACCGCAGAGACGAAAAAATCGGCTATAAAATCAGAGAGGCACAGCTTAAGAAAATTCCTTATATGCTGGTTCTCGGCGAGAATGAGAGCGCAAACGGAACAATCACCGTTCGCAGTCGCGACAAGGGCGACCTTGGTTCTTCCAATCTTGCAGACTTTATCGCAGATGTAAAAAGAGAAATTGAAACCAAAGGTAAATAAAATTTGACATAAAAATATCCACTCGTATGAGTGGATATTTTTATGTCGTTATGGATAACTCAAAAAAATCAAAAATTTTTACATTGCCGCCCGTCGTCTTCGGTTTATTTGAAAAATAAATCAAAAATTTTACATTGCCGCCCCGCAAACAGGCTCCCTTGCCTAAAGGGAGCTGTCGAACGCAGTGAGACTGAGGGATTTTTTAAAAATTTTATAGGCACAGGGCGATTATTCAAGAATTTTTGATTTTGCCATACAGATATATGATATCCCAAACCGCAAGCGGTTAATCTATTGTCACTTTTGCTTGTGCAAAAGTAACCAAAACACAGTCGGGGACACCCCGACACCCCCATCGGCGCTCCCCGAACAAGATAACGGATAATTCAACCGAATATATTTAGCAGTCGCAGACGCAGGCAAGCGACAGTGCACGCAATAATTAGAGCGAGTCGCTGAAAAAGGCATACAGAGATCGCAAACACATACCTTGGCTGCACCCAAAATTTCGGGTAGCAAATAAATCTCCCAGTCTGCTTCGCAGACAGCCCCCTTTAGGCAAGGGGGCCAAGTCGGGAGTCTAAAATCAAATAATTTTACATACCAAAATCAAATCTCTAAAAACTCTTTTATCCTATTAATATGCAAAAGAGCTGTCGCTCTCCCGAGGTCATAAACCTCTTTAAGCCGCTCGGGGTTATGCTCTACCGCCCCAACATTCAAAGGGTGCGGGGGTCTTATAACCAACGCCTGCCCGCTCTGTTCTTTGCTTTTTATATATTCTGTGGTGTCATTATACATATTATGACGCCGTCTTACCGCTTTGAGAAAATTCGGATACCTGCAAAGTTTTATTCGCATCAGGGGCAGAGCCTTATTTTTCTTTTTCTGATATCCCTCGGGTTGAGTCAGAACAACTACGTTTTTATTATAGCCTATACTCTCGAAATACTTAAGGGGTATAGAATCGGCAATGCCGCCATCGAGCAATTTTCTGCCGCCCGTCTCAACAATCCTTGACACAAGCGGCATAGATGCCGACGCCCTCATCCATTCAAGGTCATCCTTGGCAACATCTCCGCATTTATGATATACCGCTTCGCCTGTTATAACATCTGTGCAAACAACATAAAATTCTATCGGATTATTTTTATACGTTTCAGCATCAAAGATATCAAGCTCGTCGGGAATTTGACGATAACAGAAATCCACTCCGTAAATATCGCCCGTCTTTAAAAGCGTTTTAAAGCCGCAATAGCGCTCGTCGTTGCAATACTTCATATTATATCTGATGGCTCTGCCTATCTGCCGTGACTTGAAATTGCATCCGAAAGCCGCCCCTGCAGAGACACCTATCATTCCGTCAAAATCAATTCCAGACTCCATCATAACATCTATTACCCCGGCGGTGAACATTCCTCTCATTGCTCCGCCCTCGAGAACCAAACCTTTTTTCAATATATCCACCTCTTTATTTTGTCAAATCCTTTATAACCTCACCCGCTATAATGAGCCCCGCAACCGACGGAACAAAAGCACAGCTTGCAGGAATTCTTCCGCCGCCTAAATCAGTCTTTACGGGCTCTTCCTTTGAATATATAACCTTAAGCCGTTTTATACCGCGCCGTTTCAGTTCATATCTCATAACTTTAGCAAGGGGACAAACTGAAGTTTTATATATATCCGCAACCTCAAAAATTGTCGGATTTACTTTATTTCCCGTTCCCATAGAACTGATAATCGGCACATCTGCCGCATCCGCTCTTATAACAAGCTCAATTTTCGCGGTAACAGTGTCTATGGCATCCACAACATAATCATATTCGCCAAAATCAAACTCGTCTGCATTATCGGGCATAAAAAATGTTTTGTATGTCCGCACCTTTGCATCGGGATTGATATCGGCTATTCTTTTTGCCGCAACATCGGTCTTATATTCGCCAACCGTTGAATGAAGAGCATAAATCTGCCTGTTTATGTTAGATACGCCCACCTTGTCATTGTCTATTATATCAATAGCACCGATGCCGCTTCGGGCAAGTGCCTCTATCACATATCCGCCGACTCCCCCTGCTCCGAAAACTGCCACGCGGGAATTTTTGAGCTTTTCCATCGCATCGCTTCCAAGCAGGGTTTCTGTTCTGCTAAATTGGTTTTCCATAGTATTTCCCCTATGCAGAATGTGGTGCGGCTACTTGCCACACCACATAACTACTTCACCTTTTTTTATTGTTTCTTTCATATCGATAAGACGCTGATTTTTAGAACCTCTGAATCGGAGCGTAATATCCTTAAGCTCCTCAACAAACCTTCCGTCAACCAAAACATCAATTATATTTAAAATATCTTCTGTATGCGGAGTGCAGGCACGACAGTTCGCATCTCTCAATTCCTCAAGGGTAAAGCCCGTGAACATCCATATATCCTTTTTCGGAAGCTCCCCTTTAACCCTCTTTAAAAATGGTAAAAGCGACTCCTGATTTGAAGGTTCAAAAGGCTCACCGCCGAGCACCGTCAGTCCCGATATATAGTCAGAATCAAGAAGCTCTATAATATAATCCTCTGTCTCTTTACCAAACGGCTTTCCATACTCAAAATCCCATGTCTGCGGCTGAAAACAGTTTTTGCAATGGTTTCTGCAACCCGACACAAACAAGGTAACCCGAACACCGATTCCGTTTGCTATATCTCTGTTTTTTATTTCTCCGTAATACATTTTATAGGTGCATAACCCTCTCTTTGATTTCCTGGGTGCGTCCCTGATTCCAATACTGAGTTCCTATATATCCGCAGGTTCTGCGCGCTACATTCATCTTGTCCTGATCCTTGTTACCGCAGTTGGGGCATTCCCATATGAGCTTGCCGTCTTCGTCTTCGGAAATCTGGATTTCTCCATCATAACCGCAAACCTGACAATAGTCACTCTTTGTGTTAAGCTCGGCATACATAATATGCTCATAGATAAATTTCATAACAGAGAGAACGGCATCAAGATTATCCTGCATATTGGGAACCTCAACATAGCTTATAGCTCCGCCCGGAGAGAGAGCCTGGAACTTGGCCTCAAGTGCCAGCTTGTCAAACGCGTCAATCTCCTCGGTAACGTGAACATGATAGCTGTTTGTTATATATCCCTTGTCGGTAACGCCCTTTACTATACCAAAACGGCGTTGCAGACATTTTGCAAACTTGTATGTTGTAGACTCAAGCGGAGTGCCGTAGAGAGAATAGTCGATATTCTCCGCAGCTTTCCATTTAGCAGTATATTCGTTAAGCTTTTTCATAATCTCAAGGCCGAGTGCCTCGCCTTCGGGCTCTGTGAGTTTTTTGCCGTTTAAGCTATAAACACATTCCCAAAGACCTGCATATCCGAGTGAAATTGTTGAATATCCGCCATGGAGATATTTGTCGATGACCTCACCCTTTTTAAGTCTTAAGAGTGCGCCGTATTGCCAGAGAATCGGCGCTGCATCTGATGTTGTTCCGCTCAGACGCTCGTGTCTGCACTGGAGTGCTCTGTGGCAAAGCTCCATACGTTCGTCAAATATTTTCCAGAACTTGTCCATATCCTTGCCCGCAGAAAGTCCGATATCAACAAGGTTAACTGTAACAACACCCTGATTGAATCTGCCGTAATATTTGGGGTTTCCGTCCTCATCAATATAAGGAGTAAGGAAGCTGCGGCAACCCATACAGGTGTAGCAGTTACCATTGCCGTTTTTATCGATTTTACTCTCGAGCATTATTTTTTCTGAAATATAGTCGGGAACCATTCTCTTTGCAGTACATTTAGCCGCAAGCTTTGTAAGATAGTAGTAGGGTGCGTCCTCTGTTATATTGTCCTTTTCAAGAACATAAACAAGCTTGGGGAATGCAGGGGTAACCCATACGCCCTTTTCATTCTTTACACCCTGATAACGCTGCTGCAGAACCTCTTCTATAATCATAGCAAGGTCCTTTTTCTCCTGCTCGTCCTTTGCCTCGTTAAGATACATAAATACGGTTATAAACGGAGCCTGACCGTTTGTTGTAAGAAGAGTTACTACCTGATACTGAATAATCTGTACGCCCTTGCGAACCTCCTCGCGAAGTCTCTTTTCTACAACCTTGCTGATCGCCTCTTCCGAAAGCTCAACGCCGATTTCTTCATACTCTTTTTTAACCTCGCGGGTAATCTTCTCACGGCTTACCTGAACGAAAGGCGCAAGGTGAGTAAGCGAAATAGACTGTCCGCCGTACTGATTGGATGCAACCTGTGCAATAATCTGTGTAGCAATATTACAAGCAGTAGAAAAGCTGTGCGGTCTTTCGATAAGTGTTCCTGTTATAACTGTTCCGTTCTGGAGCATATCCTCTAAATTTACGAGGTCGCAGTTGTGCATATGCTGTGCATAATAATCTGTATCGTGGAAATGGATAATTCCGTCATTGTGCGCATCTACAATCTCCTGCGGAAGCAATATACGATTGGTTATATCGCGGGAAACCTCACCTGCCATATAATCTCTCTGGGTTGAGTTAACAACAGGGTTTTTGTTGGAATTCTCCTGCTTTGCCTCTTCGTTGTTGCACTCGATAAGGCTGAGGATTTTATCATCTGTCGTATTGGACTGACGCACGAGGGTACGGGTATAACGATATGTAATATATGCTTTGGCAACCTCAAATGCACCGTGTGCCATAATCTGACGCTCAACCATATCCTGAACTTCTTCGACGCTGGGTGAACGGCCTAATGTCTCACAGTTTAAAACTACCCTCTCTGCAATGCGCTCAATCTGAAGAGCCGTCATTCGACCGCTCTCCTCAACCGCCTCATTCGCTTTTGTTATAGCTATAATAATTTTGTCGATATCAAATGTCGTCTCTGATCCGTTTCTTTTAATAATCTTCATAACAATTGTACCTCTTAAACCTATTAATACAGCCCCAAAACACAATATCTTGTAGTCGGGACAGTTACTAATATAGCATATATAGAATGTGTTGTCAAGCACATTTTTTGATTTGTAACACAAGTGTTACAATTCTCCAAGATAGTCTGCAATTACCTTGGCGGCAATTTCAATCGAATATAATGCCTCGTCTAAACTGTTACCGCTTGTACCGACTTCGATAATCATTGAGGCTCCGCTTGTGTGTCCGTTGAACCTTTCTTTTCTCAAATTTATATGCCGCATAAGGCGTGGATATTTCGCCGCAATTTCCTTTTGAAAGTGCATGGCGGTTTTCATATTGCTCTGCCAGTTTGGATTATATAAGCCATTTTCGTCTGTGCCCACAACAAACATAAGCTGTGCCGCCCTCTTGCCGTTAATCTCGGTCACCGTTTTTGCTTTTGTCTTATCATCATATACTATTGAATCCCTGTGTACATCAAAGACTATCTGTATTGACGGATACTTTTCTATATATTCTGTTACCGTTTTAAGCGAATGTGCATAAGAGCCGTTAAATGACGGAACATCGTGCAAAACCTCATCGTGAATGGTTTCTATTCCGTTTTCCCGCAATACCTCCGCCATTTTTTTGCCCACCGCTACCACATTTTTGTCTGTGTCGTCACTTCTGTCACTTGCAGTTACATCATAAAACTCCGCTCCCTTTGGCGCATAGCTCTCGGTTGCGTGGGTATGAGTAATCAAAATCTTGGGACCTTTCCCGCTCATATCTATCGAGGGTTTGGTTGAAAGCATATTTTTAATATCTATTCCGTAAGATGTTTCATTTGCTATTGAAACAGGGCGATTATCCGAAAGCTTCTGCGCCGCATCTACCTTTTTTATAGGTGCCTTGTTTGCCTCGGGAATGTTAAGGTCCGCCGATACTTCGGTGCTTTCTTCATTATAATATACTATTCCCGTCCTCTCGCTCTGCGATACCTTTGCAAGATAACTGCCTGACGCCGCTTTAAAAACGGGGAGAGATGCACCTATTATGCTCTCTTTCGCATCGGGCGAAAAGCCAAGCACCGCTGACGCAATATCCTCCGCAATTTTTCCAATCTCTTCCCGATAATCCATCTCTCCCGAAAACGCAGGGAGATTATTTTTAAACACAGTGTCGGGATTCATTGGATTTCCCAAAATCCTCTCACCGCCCATTGTTAAAAACGCAGCCGATGCAATAATACCGAGGCCGATTACCGCCCCCTTTGCCGCAATTTTTTTTGCGTCAATTATAACTGCTTTGTATTTTCCCATTGCATCGACCTCCAGCCTTATCTCTCTGTTTCTCCGTTTACTGCCATTTTAAGATATCTCTCTAAATTTTTGGCAAACATCTGAAAAACGCTTGTTCTGGGCACCGCCTCCCCTGCGCATACATCTCTGCGTGCAATCTCATCGCCGTCGAGAGTATATATCACCTCTCCCAGCTTTTCGCCCTCCGCAATGGGCGCTGTAACATCTGTCTGCATCTCAAGTCTGCTCTCAATTTTATCGCGATTTCCCTTTTTCACTATAAATCCATTCCCTGAAACTTTCGGCAGAATATGGTCTTTTGTTCCGCCCGCTATATTTATATAAGGAAGCGGAACATCTATCACATCGCTGTCTGCCACTTCGTAATTTGCAAATCCGAAATCGAGCAGGGCGGTAGCGGAAGAAAATCTGTCTGCGGTAGTGGGTGCACAGATTATAACCGAAATAAGCTGCATCCCGTCACGCTCTGCCGTAGCAGAAAGGCAGTACTTTGCGGTGCTTGTAGAACCCGTTTTAAGTCCGTTTGCCCCCTTGTAAAAACGTATAAGCTTGTTTGTGTTTGAAAGCCCGAATTCGCCGTTTCGAAGACTATCCATCCATATGGTTGTATAGTCGAATATTTTATTGTGGGATAAAAGCTCCCTTGATATTATTGCCACATCCTTTGCACTGCTGTAATGCTCCTCTGTTTCGTCAAGTCCGTTACAGTTTATAAAGTGCGTATTAATACATCCAAGTTCAGCGGCTCTTTCGTTCATTTTTTCTACAAAGGCTTCTTCGCTTCCCGATATAAATTCTGCCATAGCAACAGCGGCATCGTTGCCTGAGGCTACCGCTATCGCTTTCATCATATCATCAACCGTCATTTGCTCCCCAGCTTCGAGAAATACCTGCGAGCCACCCATAGATGCCGCATATTCGCTTGTTGTCACCATATCATCTATACTTATTTTTCCGCTATCTATTGCCTCCATTGCAAGAAGCATCGTCATAACCTTGGTCACACTTGCAATCTGCAGTCTCTCATCGGGGTTATGCTCATACAAAACCTCGCCCGTCGATTGTTCCATCAGTATTCCCGATTTTGCATTGACAAGCTGTGTGGATACATCGGTGTCTACCTGAACACTGGCATTCTCCGCCCCGCAACTTACCCATATAATCGACAGGGATATAAGAACACAAATAATATTTTTGAAAAAATTTTTGCCTTTCTTCACTTTAAATGCCTCCCAAATCACGAGTTTCGTTCATTTTAATATAACTTATGCAATTTTAATTTATTTTAATACTCAAGGAATAATTTTATTTGATATGAGTAAAAATAAGCTTGAAAAATAAATGTATAATCTTTCTACAAAGAAAGGAGCAAAAAAATGGATTTAATAGCATTAATACTCGTCATTGTCGGCGCTCTTAACTGGGGAAGCATCGGCATTTTCGGATTTGATTTTGTGGGAGCTATCTTTGGAGGACAGTTATCCGTTTTAAGCCGCATTATTTTCTCCCTCGTGGGACTCGGCGGTCTTTGGGCAATAACCTTCTTCTTTAAGGACACAATAATGGACAAAACCAAATCATAAAAAAGAGGCTTGCAACACATTGTGTTGCAAGCCTCTTTTAATCTTCTTCAGGCTCTATCCACTCTGTAACCTTTTCGGTAAACATATGTCCGTCAAGATGCTCTATCTCATGGCAAAATGCTCTCGCAAGCAGACCCTCGCCCGTAATCTCACGGACTTTTCCATCTCTGTCAGCAGCACGAACCGTTACCTTATTGGGTCGGGTTACTATTCCCCAGTGGTCAGGGTAGCTAAGGCAACCTTCCGTGTCTGTCTGCTCGCCCTCCTCTTTGATAATCTCGGGGTCAATAAGTTCAATAAGTCCGTCACCTATATCGATGACCGCCATTCTGCGAAGAACTCCAACCTGCGGCGCTGCAAGACCTACACCGCCCGATTCGTATAAAGTATCAATCATATCATCGAGGAGCTCCTCTGTTCTTGCTGTAAGTGCCCCAACGGGTTTACAGGGCTTTGAAAGCAATTCTCCCCCGTCCTGCCCGAGCTTTAATATTTTTCTAATAGCCATTTATGTCTGTCCTTTCTATATCATATTGTTTGGGTTAATATCTATTGAAATCGAATTTTTTATTCTTGACTCCTCGTGCGCCTCGTTTATCTTCGAAAGCAGAGGCAGTATCGCATCACCGCTTTTAACTTTAAGAATTACTCTGTACCTGAATTTATTTTTTATTTTGTGAATTGGCGCAGGCGCAGGCCCGAGAATTTTTATAATATTGGGATTTATCTGCTGTTCGCCTTTTAAGATTTCTCCTATATTTTCTATCTCATCTTTAACGTCCTGCTCTTTTTCGCCCGACAGCATAATGCAGACAATGTCGCAAAATGGAGGGTAATCCATACGCCTTCTATAAATTATTTCGTTTTCGTAAAACTCAATATAACTCTGCTCTTTTGCAAAATTAATGGTGCGGTTCTGCGGTTGGTAGGTCTGTATTATCGCTCTGCCCTCTATCTCGCCTCTGCCCGCTCTTCCGCATACCTGTGTTATAAGCGAAAAGCACTTTTCGCCCGCGCGGAAGTCGTCAACGTTAAGCGCTGTATCTGCGGCAAGAACTCCGACAAGTGTTACATCAGGGAAATCAAGTCCCTTTGTAACCATTTGAGTCCCTAAAAGAATATCCGCCTCGCCCCGCTTAAACTTATCGAGAATCATCTCGTGACCGCCCTTTTGAGAGGTGGTATCAAAGTCCATACGAAGCACTCTCGCCTCGGGGAAGAGCTTTTTTATCTCGTCCTCTATCCTTTGGGTGCCCGTACCGAAAAATCTTACATATTTAGAACCGCAGGATGGACATTCCTTAACATTATCTATCATATCCCCGCAGTAGTGGCACACAAGCTTATCGGTTTTCTTGTGATAAGTTCTCGCAATGCTGCAATTTTCGCATTCTATAACCGCTCCGCATTCTCTGCAGGAAACAAAGGTGTTATATCCGCGTCGGTTTAGAAAGAGCACGGTCTTTTCGCCCTTTTGGAGATTGAGTCTTATTTCCTCCTGAAGTCTTATGCTTATCGGCGAATTATTATGGAGGTCAAAAAGCTCGCTCCGCATATCAACAATTCGCGCCTTGGGCATTGCGTTTTCGTTGTACCTTTTATTCATCTCAAAGAGAGTATATTCTCCGTTTATTGCACGATAGTATGTGGAAATATCAGGGGTTGCCGATGCAAGAAGAACGGGGGCGCCTGACTTTTTCGCCCTTTGCTCTGCGACATCTGCCGCATGATATCTCGGTGCAGAATCGGATTTGTAGCTGCTCTCGTGTTGCTCATCTAAAATTATTATTCCTATATTATCAAAGGGTGCAAAAACGGCACTTCTTGCCCCGACTACGACACTTACCTCACCGCTTTTCATACGGCTCCACTGGTCGTATCTCTCGCCGAGTGAGAGTCCGCTATGCATAACCGCAACTCTTTCGCCGAATCTGCCGACAAATCTCTCCACCATCTGCGGTGTGAGTGAGATTTCGGGAACAAGCATTATTGCCTGTCTGCCAAGAGATATACAATGCTCTATTGCCTGCAAAAAGACCTCTGTCTTTCCGCTGCCCGTAACACCGCGAAGCAAAATTCTTTCAAATTCTCTGCGCTCTGTAATCCCTTTTAAATATTCAATTATCGGGCGTTGCTCATCGGTCGGAACGTATGCGCCCGTACTTTTATACTTATCACTGTTATATGCTTCTCTTACAACCCGTTCTTTATATATGGAAACAAAGCCTTTTTCCCGCAGAGAATTAAGCGACGCATAATTGCCGTCGGTCGCAGATACAAGGTCACTGCATATCATATCTCCGCTATCGCAAAGGGTAAGGAGCATATTTGCCTGAACGTGAGCTCTGCGCGCAAACAATTCATCGGCTACCGCATAGCCGTCATCGATACTGCACTCAAGCCTTGCCTTACGTATATATTTTATGCTTATCGAATCCCGAAAGTTCTCGCAAAGCTCTATCGCTCCAATATCAGAAAGAGCGTATGCAGCACTCTTAATGCCGCGGCCGCCTATACATTCTGCGATTTCGTTGTAGTCAGCGGCACCATCACGCTCTTTAAGCTCATCTATTATTCTTTTCTGCACAGGCGTCAGCTTATGCAAGGATGCATCAAACTCCTCTTTTAAAATAAGCCAGAGCCTTATTTTTGTGCTCATTCGCGGGGGACGCACCTGCTTATACGCCTGAGAAAAAGTGCAAAGATATTTTCTCTGCATCCACTTGCAAAGCTCTATCTGCTCCATAGACAAAGCCGCCTCGCTGTCGGCGAGGCTTTTAATCGGCTTAACTTTTTCAAGGCTGCTGCTGTCACAAAGGCGCACAACAATACCCTCGGCAGAGGAATTTCTCGCGCCGAATGGCACGATTACTCTCATACCGACTGCTACCTTGTCGCAAAGCTCGTCAGGGACAAGATAATCAAATTCCCGACTGAGTGCAAATCCCGCATTTGTAAGCATAACTTTTGCTATCATTTTTATTCCTCTTCGGGGATAATCTCCTCTTGTGCAGGTACAACTGCGCTGATTTTACCCTCGTATATTTCGTTTATTGCAATCGAAATACTCTTGTTATTTTTAGCTGTAGAGAGCGGGGTAGCTCCCTGTGCAAGCTGACGCGCACGGCGTGCTGTTTCAATAACGAGAGTGTAACGGCTTCCCGTTTTCTTTACAAGCTCACTAATCGGCGGATAAATCATCATAATACATTCTTCCCTTCTATAATATCTTTAACCTCTCTGACTGCATCGTCGAGAACGTTATTTACAACAATATAATCATATTTGTCTTTCATTTCAAGCTCTGCCAGAGCGGCGGCAACACGTTTTTCTATCTCTTCATTGGTTTCGCTGCCCCTCCCGCAAAGCCTCTCCTTTAAGGCGTCCACGCTCGGCGGTGCAATGAATATGTACATTCCACCCGGGCACTTTTCCATAACATTTACTGCGCCCTGAACATCAATCTCAAGCAAAATATTGTTACCCTTATCAAGCTCACGCTCGACAGGCTCTATCGGCGTTCCGTAGTAATTGCCGTTGTAGACTGCCCATTCAAGAAACTTGCCCCCGTCAATCATTTGGCGGAACTCGTCCTCTGTCTTGAAGTAGTAGGTAACACCCTCTGTATCCTCAAGGCGAGGTTTTCGGGTCGTTGCCGAAACAGACAGATTTATTCTGTCGCATTCTGCCAGAATTCTCTTTATAATGGTTCCTTTTCCAACCCCTGAAGGTCCTGAAATAACTATAAGCTTACCTTTATTCGTCATCTTCTGTCTCGTCCTCTCCCTTGTCGGCTTCTTTCGGTTCTGCTCTGCCGGCTATGGTTTCTGTCTGAATTGCAGAAAGGATAACGTGGTCGCTGTCTGTTATTATAACAGCTCTCGTTCTTCTTCCGCAGGTCGCATCAATCAAAAGCCCCTTGTCCTTTGACTCCTGCACTATTCTTTTAATCGGTGCAGAATCAGGACTGACTATTGCAATAACTCTGTCGCCTGAAACAATATTTCCGAAACCAACATTGATAAGCTTCATATGTATTCTCCTTTTTATTATAACTCTTTAAAGGCTTTCATCCACTCACGCTTTATAAGCTCGTGTCCTGACTCCGACGGGTGAACGCCATCCCCTGACCAATGCGACGGAGGTGCGATTTCTGCCGCCTCATCAAACTTCTTCATAAGCGGGATAAATTTGATATTGTGAGCTTCAGCCACTCTTTTGACAGCCGCAGCTTTTTCTTCAACCCCTGCACGAAATTCGTCCCAGATTTTGTCGGTTTCCACTCCGTGAAGAAGGAACGGCTCTAAAATCATAAGCTTTACATCAGGAAGAGCGGTCTTTATCTCTTCAATCATCATATTATATATCTTCTCGAATTTAGCGGTATCAGTTCCGCCGCCATACTGAAGCTCTGCCCACACATCATTTACGCCGACCAAAATGCTCATAATATCAGGCTTTAAATTTATAGCTTCTTCTTTTATTCTTGCATATAAATCAACTATGCGATTTCCTGCTATACCCTTGTTAAAGCACTCATAATCATTGGGAAAGTCAACACCAAGCTCTGCTGACACCAAATTAGGATATCCAAAGCCCTTGCTCCAATCCGCTTCTCTTATTCTGCAGGCGTCTGTAATGGAATCCCCCTGAAACAAAATCTTCTTCATTGCCGTCGTCTCCTATTCTATATTTTGAATCTGTTCACGTATCTTTTCGATTGTTGATTTAAGCTCAACTACGTGGGCTGCAACAGCAGCATCATTACACTTTGAACCCGTTGTGTTTGCCTCACGGTTCATTTCCTGAACGATAAAGTCAAGCTTTTTACCAATCGGTTCGTTTGACTCCATTGTTTTTTCAAAGGCACAAACGTGGCTTCTGAGTCTTACAAGCTCCTCATCCACAGATATTTTATCTGCAAATATTGCCGCCTCGGTTATTATTCTCGTTTCGTCAACCGAACGGTCGGCAAGCACCTCTTCGATGCGCTTTCGAAGTCTTTCTCTGTACTCCTTAACACATTCGGGAGAGCGCTTTTCTATTATTGCCGCCTCTTCTAAAAGTGCGGCAAGATGTTGCTTTAAGCTCTCGCCAAGGCGAACGCCCTCTGCTTCTCTCATTGCCACAAAATCGGAGAGTGCCTCATTGAAAACGGTGAGAACCATCTCGGTAATTTTATCCTCTTCGATTTCTTTGTATTCTACATCGAATATATCGCTAAATCTCGACATTGCCGAAACCGACAAGTCGTTCTCAACGCCAAGCTCGGATAGCTCATTGAGTGCCTTTATGTATCCCTCGGCAACAGAGCGGTTGAGCGTGATTTCTCTGTCATCACCCTCTTTTTGCTCAAGACTTACGAGTATTTCGACCTTTCCTCTTGATATGGAATTCATAGCCGCCTTACGTATTTCATCCTCTAAAAACGCATAATATCTCGGTGTCTTGATTGTAAAATCGCTGTATCTGTGATTTACCGATTTTATCTGAATTTTAATCAAAAACCCATCGATAAGCTGCTCTGCTCTTCCAAAGCCTGTCATGCTTCTCAGCATTTATATCACCTCTGAATTATAAAACCTACTTGGTATTGTAACATACAAAACGGAAAACCGCAAGCCTTTCTATGTGCCAAACACCGAGCTTATTTCCCTTTTATTTTGTCCCAATACTCTTTTGCGCCTTGTTCTGCTTTGTTCTCGCCCGCAACATAATATTTGCGGTTCTTTATCTTGTCGGGCAAATATTGCTGCTCTATATAATGATTAGGATAATCGTGAGGATACAAATAGTTCTGTCCCTTGGGCAAATCACCCTCGCCGTCTGCGTGAACATTCTGAAGCTGTCTCGGTATTTCGCCTGTATCCATAGTTTCAATATCGCGGAGCGCATTGTCAAGCGCAATATGCGCCGAATTGGATTTGGGCGCAGTAGCGAGAAGCACCGTTGCGTGTCCGAGCGGAATTCTCGCCTCGGGAAATCCCAGCATCAGTGCACTGTCAACACACGCCTTGACAATCGTTATTGCCGACGGATATGCAAGACCAATATCTTCGCAGGCTATAACCATAAGACGTCTGCATATTGACTGAATATCATCTGCCGAAATCAATCTCGCCAAATAATGCACCGCGGCATCAGGATCGCTTCCCCTGATGGATTTTTGAAAAGCGCTTAATATATCATAATGACTGTCGCCCGACTTATCATAGCGGAAAACCTTCTTCTGTGTTGCTTGCTCTGCCTGCATCTCTCCAAGCACAATACTGGCGTCGCTTTGCGGTCTTGTGTAGCACACCGCAAGTTCAAGAGAATTCAGCGCACGGCGTACATCCCCGCCCGACTTTTCTGCAAGCAATCGTAAAAATCCGTCCTCTGCACAGAGCTTTATGTTTGCAAAATCCTCTTTTTGCAAAATGCCGAGCGCCCTCTCTAAAACCTTTTCTACATCATCTGTTGTAAGCGGTTTGAATTCGAAAACTGTACTGCGGCTGAGTATCGCATTATATACATAAAAGTACGGATTTTCTGTTGTACTTGCAATCAGGGTTATCTTTCCGCTCTCTGTATATTCAAGCAAGGATTGTTGTTGTTTTTTATTAAAATTCTGTATCTCATCGAGGTACAGCAAAATGCCCTCACTGCCAAGAATTCCCTCGCTCTCGCGCACAATTGCCTTAATATCGGCAACAGATGCGTTTGTAGCATTGAGCTTGCGTATCGGGCGGTTTGAAATAGCGGCAGCAATATTTGCAACCGTTGTCTTCCCCGTTCCTGACGGACCATAAAAAATCATATTGGGGATGTTGCCGCTCTCAATAATATTACGCAGAATACGTCCCTTACCCAAAATATGCTTTTGTCCCGCCACATCATCAAGGTGGGCGGGACGTATTCTGTCAGCAAGCGGCTTATTCATAAAGGGGGCGCTTCTTACAGAGCGCCTGAACACGCTCGGCAACCTCGTCGCGTGTTCCTTCAAAATCCGTTATTACTTTGGAGATAAGATCTGCAACCTCGCACATATCCTCCTCGTCAAAGCCTCTCGTTGTAACCGCAGGAGTACCGAGACGCACACCGCTTGTAACGAACGGGCTCTTGGGATCGTTGGGGATAGTGTTTTTGTTACAGGTTATACCTACTTCGTCAAGATTATGCTCAACCTCTTTGCCTGTCTTGTCCTGCTTGAGCAGACTTACAAGCATAAGATGGTTGTCTGTTCCTCCTGATACAATATCGATATCTCTCTTCATAAGCTCATCGGCGAGTGTTGCCGCGTTCTTCTTAACCTGAGTCTGATATGCCTTAAACTCGGGTGAGAGAGCTTCCTTAAGGCAAACTGCCTTTGCTGCAATTACATGCATAAGGGGACCGCCCTGACAACCGGGGAATACTGCCTTATTAATCATCTGTCCGTATTCTTCCTTGCAGAGAATGAGACCGCCTCTCGGTCCTCTTAAAGTTTTATGTGTTGTGGTTGTAACAAAGTCTGCATAAGGAACAGGGTTTGGATGGAGCCCTGCCGCAACAAGACCTGCAATATGAGCCATATCTACCATAAGATATGCGCCAACCTCGTCTGCAATCTCACGGAAAGCAGCGAAATCAATCTCTCTTGCGTATGCACTTGCGCCTGCCAGAATGAGCTTGGGCTTGTTCTCGTGTGCAAGACGGCGGAGAGCATCGTAATCTATTCTGTGTGTAACATCGTCAACGCCGTAAGGTACAACATTAAAATATTTACCCGAAATATTTACAGGTGAACCATGGCTCAAATGTCCGCCGTGAGCTAAATTCATACCAAGGTATGTGTCGCCCGGCTCCATTGCCGCAAAGAAAACAGCAAGGTTAGCCGATGCACCGGAGTGCGGCTGAACATTCGCAAATTCTGCCCCGAAAAGCTCTTTTGCGCGGTCTCTTGCAAGGTCCTCTACAACATCAACATACTCACATCCGCCGTAATATCTCTTGCCGGGGTACCCTTCTGCATATTTATTTGTAAGGGGTGTGCCCATAGCCTCCATTACCGCAGGGCTTACAAAGTTCTCCGATGCGATAAGCTCTATCTTGCTGCGCTGTCTGTTTATCTCCGCATTCATCGCCTCAAGAAGCTCGGGGTCTGCCTTTCTTACTTTCTCAAGTTCAAACATTTTAATTTCATCCTTTCGGTTTATTCTTGTGCGCAAATATTTTATTGCAAATTACTCTATTTTATATTATAATATGACAAGCGATATTTTGCAAGAGTATTTACAAAAATAATTAAGGAAAGGGGATTTAAAATGAAAGAAAATCTTTCGGAGAAAAGAAATCGTGCAAAAGATATATTTGAGATATTTAAGAGTGTCTATAAAGGTGCAGATTGTACTCTCGATTACGATAATGCACTTCAGCTCCTTATTGCGACACAGCTTGCGGCTCAATGCACCGATGCGAGAGTCAATATGGTAACCCCTGCCCTGTTTAAAAAATACCCTGACGTTTACGCCTTTGCAAATGCAGACGAGCTTGAGCTGCGCGAGGATATCCGCTCTACCGGCTTTTTCCGCAACAAAGCAAAGAACATCATCGCCTGCTGTCGTATGCTCGCCGATGAGTTTTCGGGCGAGGTTCCGCAAACTATGGATGAGCTTTTGCGTCTCCCCGGGGTCGGCAGAAAGACCGCAAACCTTGTCCTTGGCGATTTCTTCGGAATTCCCGGTGTCGTAGTGGACACCCACGCAACAAGGCTTTCAAACAGAATGGGATTTACCAAAAGCCGTGATGCTTATAAAATAGAGCTTGACCTTTTGAAAATTCTCCCACCCGAAATTCAGACCGAGTATTGCCACTCCCTCGTTTTTCACGGCAGAGAGTATTGCAGTGCACGCTCGCCCAAATGCGACATTTGTCCCATTTCTCATCTTTGCCCTAAAATAGGAGTCTGAAACATATTGCCCGCCTGCATTTAATATTATATTATATATTTCACAGATAATCAAAGGAGGAAGGCATTTTAAATAAAATTGCCGACGAGTATGAAGCTTACCGAACTTTTTATTCTTGCAATAGGACTTTCAATGGACGCATTTGCCGTAGCCATATGCAAGGGACTTTCACTTAATAAAATAACCCTGAAAAACGCATCCCTCGTAGGCGTTTGGTTTGGCGGATTTCAGGGTCTTATGCCTCTTATCGGCTACCTTCTCGGAACGCAGTTCAGCGACAAAATCGTTGCCGTCGACCATTGGGTTGCCTTTGTTCTGCTTGGTCTTATCGGCGGAAATATGATTAAAGAGGCTTTCTCTAAAGAAGAATCGTGTGCAGACTCGAGTCTGTCTTTCAAGGCGATGCTCCCCCTCGCCGTTGCAACAAGCATAGACGCGCTTGCAATCGGAGTTACTCTGGCTTTTCTCAATGTAAGCATTATCCCCGCAGTTATTTTTATAGGAGTGGTTACATTTGTAATTTCATCTTTAGGCGTAAAAATCGGCAATATTTTCGGCGTGAAGTATAAATCGAAAGCAGAGCTTGCGGGGGGAATTATCCTGATTGCCCTCGCAGTAAAAATTTTGATAGAGCATCTTACGGCATAACATACGCATTCAAAAATCAATTGAATTTCATAAAAAAGGGTGAACGAAAATCGTTCACCCTTTTTTAACGGGAGGGATAAATTCCTCCCCTACGCCTATGTTTGTTGGTGGTTCATTGCAGGGAACGCATTTATGCGTTCCGCATATTTTCGGCAGGAGCAAGCCCCTGCCCTACAACCGTTTTTTCGCATCATCGTGTAGGGGACATTCACGAATGTCCCGCGGGCGTGATACAAAAAAGAGCGAACGAAATCGTTCACTCTTTTTTATCGGGGAAAACGCTCCCTTTTATTTGTAAGCCCGCATATATAATTCATATCTACATCATAATATTTTGCTAGAATAATTACACTGTCGAGCGGTATTCGAATCTTTCCCATTTCATAATCCGAGTACGTTTTTTGCCCCACATTTAAAAGCTCGGCTATAAACGCCTGACTCTTATCACTATCTTCTCTTAAATTTCTTATTCTTTGTAATAAATCCATAACAAAACTCCGTTTTTTAATTTATTCTATAACAGAGTTATTTCCACTATTGCTTTTTAGAGTTATATACTCTAAAATATGGATAATGGAGGTGCTTTTTATGCAAAAAAGACGGTGTTGCTTTATCGGGCATTCGCTTATTTCCGACCCAAACACAGAAAATGAAATTATCAAAACCGCAGAGTCACTGATAACGACTAACAAGGTCGATGAATTTTGGGTTGGCAGACGTGGAGACTTTGACCATCTTGCCATTTCTGCAATACAAAGCTTGAAAAAGAAATACCCCCACATCCGCCTTGTACGCGTTGCGTCATATCATTCGGAAATATCCCGTGAATATGAAACCTTGAACAAAGGCAGATACGATGAAACTATTATTTCTAATATTCCCGAAAAAACTCCTATGAAATTCAGGATAATAAAAACCAATGAATTTATGGTTGATAATTCCGATTTTTTAGTATGTTTTGTGAGATTTAACTGGGGCGGTGCTTATCGCACATATGAATATGCTAAAAGGAATAAACAAATTGATATTATTAATCTTTGCAAGGATGTTTGTTTTTAACACAATGCCATTGTGCGTTGATTTGCAAAAAAAGGGTGAACGAAAATCGTTCACCCTTTTTAACGGGAGGGATAAATCCCTCCCCTACGCCTATGGTTGTTTGTGGCTCATTGCAGGGAACGCATTTATGCGTTCCGCATATTTTCGGCAGGAGCAAGCCCCTGCCCTACACTATAAATCTGGGGTATGCGGATATTTTGTCGGTCGACAGAGGACTATATTCCTTTATTTTCGGTTCTTTGCCCGCTCTGACCGCTATCGGATTTGTCATCAGAAAATACTTAAGCGCATCATAGAGGTGGTCCTCTGCCCTTGTATCAACGTCCTCGGGACGCATCGGGTCATACGTAAGCTCAGGCAGGGTTCTTATTATATTCTTGCAGTTTTCAAAAAAATATATCATAGGCAGTCCCTCATCATCAAATGCCAGCCTGTAATGAACCTGCATCTTCCCTGCAAGGCGGTTATGATTACCCTTTTCAAAGTAAACTCCGCACTTTTCCATCATATCTGCTATACTTCCCTCACAGCTACCCGTACTGTTCCATATGGCAGGGTCGGCAACCCCCACGATACTGCAGCCCTTATCCTCTTTATCTTCTATCTCTTTTATTTTTTCGGCTATTCTCTGTGCCGTCCACCGTACGCCTACATCAGGCTCGCCCGTACACCCGTACAGTTCGCGATAATTATATGCCCGTCCGTCTCCGTCAACAGCAAACCACGAAACCGCAAACGGCTTTGAATATCCAAAGTCAAACGCCCTGTATCTTCGCCACTCTTTCGGAATATCAAACGGCTCAATTACGTGCGACCACCGTCTTGTCTGTCTGCCCGCGATTGAATTTTTCCACTCCGCAAACACCTGTCCGTCAAATATATCCCACTCACCGCAAAGGAGTGCTCTTCTTTCCTTTTCAGGCAACTGCTCGAGCCTCCTTATATAATCCGCATCGCTCTGCATAAGAAAGACATTATCCTGAACAAAGGAGGGAATAAAGAGTCTTCTCGCCCCTGATTCCTTATCGGTATGAACCTCGTTTGGCGAAAAGCCGTCGATAAATCTTCGTTTTACCCAGCTATGCCCGACACCGCCTGGGTTGGTGCTTGATTTTACCATCTTGGGATACGGGTTTACGCCTCGTATACGCGAGATAAGATATGTATACTGCTCCTCGGTAAAATGCGTAAGCTCGTCAAAGCGTACCACATCATATTCCGCACCCTGATACCGCAGGGTGTCTGTCCTTGTCGCACAATAACCGAATTCAATTACCGAACCGTTTATAAACGTCCACTTTCGCATTGTTGCCGAATATTTGCATACCGATTTGGGATAAAATCCAAGTGATGCAAATATCAATGAATGCTCAAGCTCGGGAAAGGTTTTTCTTAAAATCAGTTGCTTGCTTTTTGGATATTTAAGAGCATAAACAAGGGCATCTGCAAGCTGACCGTAGGATTTACCGCCGCCCGCAGCACCGCCGAACAATACCTCGTCGGCATCGGCGTCCATAAACGCCTTTTGCGTCTTTGTAAGCTCAAGTGTGAGCTTTTCCTTTCTCATTTTTCATCACCTAATGTTTGTCATTATACAATTTTTATAGTAACCTCAAGGCTTATATCCTTGTCGCCGTCATCCGTCTTATCAAGCATCGAAACAATTTCCTTTGCCGCCGCAAGCTCTACACGTTCATTTCCGCAGGATAAAAGCTCCATCATTTTTTGCTTTGCCTCGTTTGTAAGTTCATCTTGATTATTTTTCATACCCTTCTCCTTTTATAGCGATATGTCGGAAACCTCCTGACCCACAAGCTTTTTTATGGCTTCATTATGTATTCTTATCGACTGCCGTCTGCTGTAAAAAACGTGCAGTTCGATAAAGTCCCACCTAATAAATCTTATGTACTTGGCGGTCATAATAAGTCTTTCACTCTCATTTAAAAGACCGAGCAACCGCTCAATATCGCTCATCATTTTATCCACTTTTTCTCTAAGTTCGTCTATCGTTTCTCTGTAATATTCCGCCGCCCGCGATAATCCGTAAACCCCATCTGTTTCGCCTGCAAGATCCTTGTAAAACTCTACCTTCAGCTCAAGCTCCCTTTTAAGTATCGGGAGATTTCTGAGCCACTTCTTTACTTCCTTCTCGTCTTTTAACCTCATCTTGTCATATCCTTTCTTTTGTGATTTTTTATCTGCAAGCAGATCTTATTTCATAATATTCGCAGCAACAGTCCATATCGCAAAACATTCCGTCTACGCTCTCCATAACTTCGCTGCTGTCGTCATAAACCGCGTTCTCGCAGTACAAGCATACGCCTATTTTAGCAGCCGCCTTCGTATGTCTTATGCCTCCCAGACGCTCTGTCGCAATTATATCGGGATGTGTCATATAATGTCTCTCCTTCCATATTATTTTATATAACACAAACGATAATTACGTTATATTTATATTATATAACGAATATTTCGTTTGTCAAGAAAAAATTATCGCGTTTTTCGATTTTTTATTGCAAAAAAACTATTTTTATGATATTATACTGATGAGGTGATTTTTTTGGCAAATAAAAATATAAGCCAGAAGCTGCGTCAAGCCCGAATTGATGCCAAGCTTTCGCAGTTTGATGTATATAATTGGCTCGGCGTAAGTCAGTCTACATTCAGTTCATGGGAAACGGGCAAATCAGAGCCATCTGTTTCCGTCTTTTTAAAGCTGTGCCTTAAATACGAAATTGATAATATAACCGAATACTTTCTCGGCGATGGGCTTGACTCCGCGCACTCGGTTCTTGACTCTCATATGCTGCGCAAACTGTCGGAGCTTCCTCTGCGCGGCCGTGCGGCAGTTTATAACTGTCTTGATTTTGAGTACAGCAATATGCATACAGAGATAATGAGCAAAAGGCGTACTCTTCCCGTCTATTTTCAACCCGCAGCGGCGGGTCTTGGCAACTTTCTCGACAGCTGCGATTTTGATGAAATGGAGCTTGCCGCACCCGAGGATGCAGATGCAGGCATCCGCATCTCCGGCGACAGTATGGAGCCTATCATCAAAAACGAGGAAATCGTTTTTATAAAATTCTGTCCGCGTCTGTCAAATGGCGAAATAGGCATTTTTGCTCTCAACGGCGAGGCTTATTGCAAGCGTCTTGAGTATCGCTCGGGGAATGCATATCTTTGCTCCTTTAACTCAAAATATTCGCCTATAAAAATCCGTCCGTCAGACAATCTGCGCGTTATCGGCAGGGTTCTCCTGTAACGAGAGTCCGCGCAGACCCTCTATGAGCTTTTCCTTGCCGTCTATGTGCAGACTTTCAAGGAGGAGCAAGGACTCGCTTATTGTTTCTTTACGGAAAAGTCCCATCTTCCATAAATCCGTCAGCGTTTGATTTTGTGCAATCCTGCTGTACGGATTATTTTTTTCTGCACTTACCGCTATATCAAATTCTGCAGGAAAACCGCCCTTGCGAAGCTCTTTATTAGACAGTCTTATGTACTCACCCTTGCCGCTCTTGTCTGTAATTCGGTAGGTTCGGGGTTCATCGTAGAACTGTCTTATAAGCTCTATGCAAAGGCAGATAATGCGTCGGTATGCATCGTAGCTTTCGGATATCATATCTCTTGACAGCTTTTCGCCTGCCTGCTGGAGAGCGACAATGGCAGAATATGCAGTAACACCGCCCGTTGTATTGCCCTGTTGGAAATCCATATTTCCCGAAACCTCTTTAAGCTCATCTATCTTATTTTGTCTGTGCTGAACAATAAAGGGATGCAGGGGCTTTGTTTGAAGCTCTCTTATATTTTCGTCACTTACCGAGCCTGCAACATGGATTATATCCTTTGTCAAATCAGAAAGCTCGTATTCGTTAAGACCGCCGTTATCCTTTATCATAAATCTTGTCTTGCCCGAAATCATCGCATTTTTACTTATAATAGCATCGAGCTTGTCTATATACATCTGCGGATTTTTGATTATATCAATAAGTCCAAAGCCTACGGGACTGTCCTCGTCGGGATACATAACATCCATTATAAATGGATACTGCCCGTGATCGTATATTCCGCTATCGCCTCTGTCTTCTGATGCGTCAAGGATTATATTATCGAAAAACTTTATAAGCTCAACTGTGCACGCATCGCCTCTTTGCTTTTTGTAATAGCAATCGATAATAAGACTTTTATCCTTTAAAATGTCTGCCGAAGAACCGCCGTCCGTATCGTCATAAAGACGCGCCTCCATAGAGGTATCTCCCGAGAATTTATCGGCATATTCGGGATACTTTTCTTTAAGAAAATCATTGTCACAAAGAGCGGTCACAAAAAGAAACTTACTGTCCTGAATATCTGTAATACCAGGTTCCCAGAAGAGATTTAAAAGGTCTATCTTCTTTATATCTATATCGCCTCTGCCTCTGCCGAGCGACGGATTGAAAAACACTCCGTAGCAAGAAGCACCGTTTTTGAGCTTGTACCACCACGCACGGCTGTAGGTTCGCTTAAATCCGCAAAGGTCAAGCTGGCGGGGCAGAATTTTCGTAAACGTCTCTGCCATAGCTCTGTCTTTTTCTTCGCGCTCTAAAATGTTGGGTTCTGGGTAATTGTCCATAGCGTCTGCATGCTTGTTTGCAATTACGTTGAAAAGATACGGCGTTGTAGGGTCGGGAATTTCCATTTCGCTCCCGTCGTATCTTGCTTTGAACCACTTGTTGTTTTCGATTACCCTTTTGTCAAAGGCTTGCTTATTCTCCTTATAGATTTTAAAACATTCTGTCATTTTTGAAAAAAATTCGGGTCTTATTTTACCCTGATATGAACTTGTTAACATTTTTATCATCCTTTCTTATTCGCTACCTGCACCGCCGCCGATGACGATACCATCTATCCTTTTGTTGATTGCTGATATTTCTTCCCATATATTTCTGCCGTTTATAAGAACTGTCCTGCCGTTGAGCCACAGCTCGCCCCCGTCTTCCCAGAAATAGATGTTGGGTTGATAGCCGACAAGTCCAAGCCTTGTGTAGCTATCATTTTTTTCGCCTATGAAAGCGCCGTTTGTGTATACAACGCCGTTTATGGTGTGCTCTCCGTCGCCGTTGCCCGCTCCGAGCACAAGGTACGCCGTACCGTCATTGGCAACCGACATACCGATTTTCTGTTGGCGGACACCCTTTTTATCCTGCATTACCTTTATTCCCGTCATATCAATATCTGCAAAAACACCGCCATCGTTTGTGTCATAGGAGTCTTTGTCCGTTCCTATAATCGTCGATGAAAATATTTTTGCGCTCTCGATAACCCCCGAGAATACTGCGTCACCCTTACTGTTGATACTCACGGTTGGCTCTCCGTCCTCGTTGCAGAGCTGAAAGTTAAAGGTGTCCTCGCCCTTGTCATATGCGGCAATAAATCTCTCTTTTTTTCTGTCGCTTATAATGATTTGAGAACCGCTTATTTCAAGGTTTCCGTCCTTGTCTGCAACAGTTACCCGCTCGGTATCGACGCTTCCCGTCACCAGCTTGTCTGCCGTCAGGGAGCCAATCTGCGCATTTGTTATCTTCGCGTTAGCAGTTTCAATGTTTTCCGCCTTGACCGACGCCGCTTCGATTACATTTCCGCTGTCTAAATTGTTGAAAAGATACGTAAGCTCATCAATGAGTGCCGTTCCCCAGCTTTTGAGCAAGGCAACATCTCGGTCCGTGTCCCCCGTCAGCCGAGGGGGAATAGGAGTTGTAAAATTGGGCATATTTGCCACTTCCTTTCTATATTGTTTATTACAATTCCTATTCTAAATGAAAAAAAGTGCCATAGAGTGCCATCCGTTTTATAAAAATAAAAAAAATTTTGAATTATTGCCCTGCGCCATACCGAATTGTAGGGGCGATTCGTGAATTGCCCGTTCGGCAGGAGCAAGCCCCTGCCCTACAATATATATCGCTCGTATATCATTGTAGGGGCGGGATTTATCCCGCCCGTCTCGGAATGACACATAGGTCATTCCCTACATTATTTTGTCGCAAATTTTTTTAATTGCGTTGTAGGGACAGGCGTGAAGGTGAATTGCCCGAAGGGCAAGAGAGGCTGCCCCGTGGCACCCCGTCTGTCCGTTTGATTAATATGAAAATAAAAACGGGTTGAAGTTTGTCGAATTTTATGTTATGCTTTAATAAAAAGAGGGGGATGTATATGAAAACAATTTTTGTTGTAAACCCCAAGGCAGGCAAGGGAAGCTTAACTCAAAACCTTGTGGAATCCATAAAGGATTACGCGGCAAAATCAGATGCCGAAATTCAAATATATATGACAAAATCTCAGGGCGACGCACAGCGTTTTGTAAAAGAATATTGCGAGCGCCTCGGCGGTGCTCGTTTTATCGCCTGCGGCGGTGACGGAACACTCAGCGAAGTTTTAAATGGTGCTGCCAATTTTCCCGACGCCGAAATAGGCGTTCTTCCCATGGGAACAGGCAACGATTTTTGCCGAAACTTTAAAGGAGCGGACTTTGGCGATATTGACGCCCAGATAAACGGGGCTGCCATACCGTGCGATGCCATCAAATATTCTTCTGTTACAGACGGAAGAGAACATAGCGGATACAGCATCAATATGTTCAATATAGGTTTTGATTGCAACGTGGCGGATATGACATCCGAAGTTAAAGAACGCACATTTATTTCAGGCTCGCCGGCTTACCTTGTTTCGATTTTTGTAAATCTTATCAAAAAGCGCGGTGCAAACCTCAAAATAGAAATTGACGGTGCTGTCTGTGAAAACGGCGCTGTTCTCCTTACATCCATCGCAAACGGATGCTATTGCGGAGGCGGAATTAAAAGCAATCCTCTCGCATCGGTACACGACGGCTTTATAAATATAAATATTATAAAAAATGTTTCAAGGCTTCAGTTTATGAGACTTCTTCCTCATTATATGAAAGGTACATTTTTAAAGCTTAAAGGAATAGAAAAAATAATCTCTTCGGAAAAATGCAAAAGGGTTGTCATTACGCCTATCGGCAAAAATATGCGCCTTTGCAATGACGGCGAAATTTCGACTGCAGGCAGAACCGAATTTGAAATTGTCCCTGATGCATTTAACTTTGTTGTGCCTTATAATAAAAATACTGATTGCAGGGACATATGCAAGCCGCTTTTTATACAAAAAACTCGGGCCGATTGATATCGGTCCGAGTTTTATATTTAATTTCTTTCCATTCCAAAATACCTGAACGCCGCGTCGAGCTGGTCATCGTGAACGACTTTGCTTTTCTTCATTCTGTTGTAAAGCTCGTTCTGGGTGGTAAGGTCAAGTACCCCGTAGGGATATAAGCCTGTCGCGCTCTGGAAAGCGCTTACCGCTCTGGAAAGCTCTGCATCATAGACGTCATTTATTTCCCCGTCATACTCGCCCCATGCAGTGAGGAGCGCCTTTGCATTTTGAATTTCGTCACTCTCATCGCCCTCTCTGTATACCTTTTCAAAGCGGAACTTATTATACTTCTCGATTTCAAACGGCTCCGTGCTGTTTTGAACCTTGACATCAGGGATAAGCCCTATTCCGTTGATATTGTTGCCAAGCGGAGTTAAATAATATCCTACTGTATACTTTATACTGTCGCCGTAAACCATATCGGCTATTGTCTGGATTGTGCCTTTTCCAAAAGACTTTTCCCCAATCAGCGTTGCCGCCTCATTCTCCCGCAGAGCCGCAGAGAGAACCTCCGACGCACTTGCAGAATTTTCATTAATAAGCACAACTGTATCAAAGTTGTAGTTGTCAGCAAGCTGTGCCGTATACACAAGATTGAAAATCTCAATCTTGTGGTCCTCCGTCGTAATAGTTTTGCCCGCAGGCAGAAGCATATCCGCTATCGCTATCGCCTGGTCAAACAGACCGCCGCCATTATCACGGACATCTATTATAAGATTTGTAATGCCTGCCGACTGTGCCTCGTCAATAACAGCCTTAAAGCTCTCTGCCGTATTGCTTACAAATCCGTGGAGCTTTATATACATAAGCTCTCCGTCATTATCCGAAAATCGTTTGTGCGTAACTGATGTTCCAACAATTTTCTCTCTTATCATTTCTTTATATATTATGTTTTCTGTTCCCTCACGCAAGACTCCAATTGTGACGGTTGTGCCCTCCGCGCCCTTTATATGGTCAGCCGCAGTATCAGAATTCATTCCGCTAAGCTCGACTCCGTCGGCACTTACAATAATATCTCCTACACAAAGTCCTCCCCTCGCCGCAGGGGTATCCTGAATAACGCTTCTTACATATATGCCCTTGTCGCACATATCAAAGGTTATTCCTATTCCCGTTACGCTTCCCGAGATATTTTCTTTAAGCTGTGCACTTTCTTCTTCATTATAATACTCTGAATACTCATCTACCGAACGAAGAAGTATGTGCATAACCTCCTCATAAAGCTCGGGATGCTTTTCTATCAGCTTTAAAAGTCCTTCTTTGTAAAGGGCTTCAGGGTAAACCTCTTCGTATCTTGCATACAAATCCAGATATCTTACGATGTCTTCTACAATAAAAGCGTAGTCCCTGTCTGTTGTCTGCTCTGCAAAAGCTACGCAGGGTAAAATCAGAATAAGGGACAATACTGCCGCGCAAATACGTCTGAAAAAAGCTTTTCTATATCTTTTCATATCTGTTCCCCTTTCACTCCAATTTTGTTTGTGCGCCCGCTATTTAAAAGCGAAATATGGTATCGAAAGATATCCGTCTGCCGCCTTTGTAACAACGAACCATACATCACTGTCAACATATGTGTTGAGATCTTCGATAGCGATAGCGCTTCCGTTGTTCATTCTCAAGCCATCGGGAGACACCTTTATTTCGAGATACTCTGCCTCTTTGGCAGTCTTTTGCGCATCGGGCGATGAAACTAAAGGTGCTACATTTTTTATAACCACCCTGCTTGTCGGCATGTCACAGTAAAAAAACTTGCCCGCAAACGCCCATGCACCGATGGTCTTTCTGTCGCCCTCTGCCGAAACAGAGATGCCCGACAGCAAAATGCTAATCGCCGTTATAATCAAAATAAGTCGTCTTTTCATCAAAGCAACTCTCCTCTAATACTTACATTTTTTCAGGCGCGGTTATCTTGAGCATTGTCATAATACCCTTCATAACTATACGCACGCTGTCGATAAGCTTAAGTCTTGCCGCCATAAGCTCTTCTGCCTCGCCCTTTACTCTGCAGGAGTTGTAGAACGAATGGAAGTCGGTTGCAAGCTCCATAAGATATCTTGTTATTCTTGCAGGCTCGAGCGCTTCTGCCGCTCCGCGAATTTCTTCAGGAAGGTCTGCAAGCTTTTTAAGGAGAGTAATCTCTGCCTCTTCTGTTAAAACGGCAGGATTGATTTCCTCGTACGCCTTTACGCTTATTCCCTCTTCCGAAAGCAGTCTTAAAATACTGCATATTCTCGCGTGTGCATACTGAACATAAAAAACAGGGTTGTCATTACTCTGCTGTGCCGCAAGTGTCAGGTCAAAGTCAAGGTGACTTCCCGCACTTCTCATATTAAAGAAAAATCTTGCCGCATCAACACTTATTTCTTCAAGCAGGTCAGACAGCGTAATCGCCTTACCTGTACGCTTTGACATTCTTACAACCTCACCGTTCTGGGTAAGTCTTACCAGCTGCATAAGCACAACATCGAGCTTGTCTCCCCCGCCCATAGCCGCGTCGAGAGCCTTCTTCATTCTTGCAACGTGGCCGTGGTGGTCTGCGCCCCAGATATTTATTGCCCAGTCATAGCCTCTGGTCTGAAGCTTGTTCATATGATAGGCTATATCCGCCGCAAAGTAGGTGGGAATTCCGTTCTTGCGAACTAAAACCTCGTTCTTTTCAAGTCCCATTTTCTCGCAGTTGAGCCATATAGCGCCGTCCTCTTCGTAGGTGTAGCCGTTTTCAGAGAGCTTGTCTATCGCCGCCTGAACCTCACCGCTGTTGTGGAGCACACTCTCTCTGAACCAAACATCATAGAAAATGCGATACTTTTCCAAATCCTCGCGCAGAGCAGTCACGTTCTTTTCAAGAGCGTAATCGACAAGAGCCGCCTTGCGCTCGCTCTCTTCTATATTTAAGTGCTTGTCCCTGTTTATCTCGATGAACGCCTTTGCGTGCTCTTTTATATCATCGCCGTGGTATCCGTCTTCAGGGAACTCAATTGCGTCCTCTCCGCAAAGCGCCTGTATATATCTTGCGTTGAGTGAATTTGCAAACTTTTCAATCTGATTTCCCGCATCATTTACGTAAAATTCGCGAGTTACCTCATAGCCTGCATATTCAAGTACAGATGCAAGGCAGTCGCCGAGCGCTCCGCCTCTTGCGTTTCCCATATGCATAGGGCCTGTCGGGTTTGCGGATACAAATTCAACCATTACCTTTTTGCCCTTGCCTATATCTATTCTTCCGTAATTTTCGCCCTGCTTCTCTATCTGCTCCATAGTGGAATAGAGCCAGTTCGGTGTAAGATAGAAGTTAATAAATCCCGCTCCCGCAATTTCCGTCTTTGCAATATCTGCATCGTTTGAGAGTCTGCCCTCTATCGCCGTTGCAATCTGTCTCGGCGCAAGGCGAAGCGGTTTTGCAAGCATCATTGCAATATTGCAAGCAAAATCGCCGTGTTGCTTGTCCTTGGGAACCTCAAGCTTTACCATTTCCGAAACATTAATTTCTGCCTCGGGAAGTTCCCCCGCCGCAACTGCATCGGTATACGCCTGTGCAATCTTGTCCGATATTTTGTTCTTCATATTTTCAAATATATTCATAATGGTACATCCTCTCTTTAGTTAATTAAGCGGTTCTATCTTTACATTGAGTGAGTTCTTACAGTAGTTTTCGTTGTCTGCATCTATTGTGTAGTCCACACGGAGCTTGCCGCTTCTTTCTGCAAAACTGAAGTCCACATCAAAGGTCTGGATAAGTGCCCCTATATCCCCGTAGGGAGTCGGGTAAAGGCAAAGGTTTTTCTTTCCGTTTTCGTAGCATAGCTTCATATTATATTTGCCCTTGCGCGTAATGATTACATTGTCTTCCCACACCTTAATGGTGGTGGTTGTATCTGCAAACCCTGTCATTTCGCTCTCGTCATAAACAATATAATATTTGCCGTTTATGACCCCAAATCTGCCTGGAGTCTGAAGCTCAATCGGCTCATCTACAGACCCGTCTATATCCTGATATGTCTTTATACTTATTAAAACGTTGTTGTCCATAGGTTTAATACCTCTCTATATCAATCCGTGTCACGCTGCCGTCAATCTTCTTTTCAAGAAATACGCTTCCGAGTCCTGCAAAGGTGTCCTCGCTGTCGCTTACGTAATATCTTACATCGCCATTTTCTCCTCCTGAAAGAAGACCTCGTCTCTCAAGTTCACCCTTTGCAGCAACTGCCGCCTCTGCACCCGAATCAACGAGGGTTACACCCTCGCCCATAATATCACGGATTTCATCGCGGAGCAGGGGATAATGCGTGCATCCTAAAATCAGCGTGTCTATATCTGCCGCCTTCATATCCTTGAGATATTCCTCGGCAATTATTTTAGTAACAGTTCCTTTGGTATATCCGTTCTCTACAAGCGGCACAAACATAGGACAAGCGCGGGAGAAAACCTCTGCCCCCGAATTTATCTCCTTGATTTTCTGGAGATACTTTCCGCTGTTTATAGTTCCCTGTGTTCCTATAACACCTATTCTGTTGTTTCGGCTGGCTCCCACCGCCGCCCTGCAGGCAGGCTCAAGCACGCCAATCACGGGAACCTTTACCTCGCTTTGAATATGCGGAAGTGCGGCACTGCTCGCCGTTCCGCACGCTATAATTATAAACTTGACATCGAGGCTTTCTAAAAAGTTTATATCCTGCCTTACATATTTGACGATGGTATCTGTGCTCCTTGTTCCATAAGGAACCCGCCCCGTATCGCCAAAATATACTATGTTCTCCCCCGGCATTATTTCCATAACCTTTTTCACACAAGTGAGTCCGCCAAGTCCCGAATCAAAAATACCTATGGCTCTGTTATCCATTATATCCTCCTAACCCTCGAGGGCATATTCTATCAGCTTATCAATGAGCTCGGCTGTCTCAAGTCCGCTCTCTCTCCAAAGCTTCGGATACATACTGATTGATGTAAATCCGGGAAGAGTGTTTATCTCGTTGAGTTTTATCTCGTCGGTTTCCTTGTCCACAAAGAAATCAACCCTCGACAAGCCCTTGCACTCGCATATCTTATATGCTTTGATTGCATATTCACGGATTTTCTCTGTCATTTCTGCGCTAAGCGGAGCAGGCATAAGAAGTTTTGACGTTCCGTCCTTATACTTATCGTCATAATCATAAAATTCCGCTCCTGGAACAATCTCGCCAAGTATGGGTGCACAAACGGGGTTGTCGTTACCCATAACTGCGCTCTCTACCTCTCTTGCGTTTACCGCCTCTTCAACAAGAATTTTTACATCGTGTAAGGCAGCAAGTTTAAGCCCCTCTTCAAGCTCTTTTCTGTCTGTTGCCTTGCTTATTCCAACCGATGAACCCGCATTTGACGGCTTTATAAAGCAGGGATATCCAAGATTTTCTTCTATTTCGTCTATCTTTGCTCTGTCATAGTTTCCGTCCCTGTCCGCTCTTACCTCAACCCAGTCTGCCTGAGGGATTCCTGCTTCGCGGAACATAATTTTTGCTACGCACTTATCCATACAAATCGCGCTTCCGATTACCTTGGGGCCTACATAGGCTATGCCCGCAAGCTCAAAAAGTCCCTGAACTGTTCCGTCCTCGCCGTTTCGTCCGTGCATAACAGGGATAACCACGTCGAGCTTTATCTTCTCTGTGCCTCCGTCTTTAAAGACAATCAAACCGCCGTCTGTTCTGTCAGGAGAGATTACCGCACGGGGATAATTCTCTGCCGTTTTATCAAAGTTTACTATCTCGGATGTATCTGCATCAAAGTAATGCCATCCGCCGTCCTTTGTTATTCCTACCATATGTATGTTATATTTGTCTCTGTCAATTGTGCCCGCAACCGTCGTTGCAGAAATAAGAGATACCTCGTGCTCGCTGGATACCCCACCAAAGAGAATACAAACATTTAATTTATTCATTCTGTTCACCCTTTCCGCCTTAAATCACACAATTCACCATAATATCACTATATATCATCATATATTGTAACTCTATTGCCAAAAAAAATCAATGTATAAATACTACATAAATGTTAAAAATATATTAAATGTTATAATTTTTTTAAAGGAGTTATTACAATGCCCCGATTTTTTATGCGTTTTTCGGCTCTGCTGTCTGTAATTTTACTTATTTGCATCGTTTTTATGTTCGGGTATGTAGGGAACTTAAAGGCAAACATCTCGGATAACTTACTCCGCCTGCATATAGTCGGCGAGAGCAACAGTACCTATGACCAGCTTTTAAAGCTTTGCGTACGCGACAGAATTCTAAAAGATTTTTCGTCAGAGCTTGATGGCTCTGCTTCTGCTCTTGAGGCATCTCTTCGGGCAGAAAATCTTCTTTGCGAAATCGAAAAGTCCGCCGAGGACGAGCTTATGAAAAACGGACACAGCGCCACCGTGTCCGCACGCATTGAGGAATGTCATTTCCCTACCAAAAGCTATGGGAATATTTCTCTGCCGGGCGGAAAATACACCGCTCTTAACATAAAAATCGGCAAAGCAGAGGGCAGAAACTGGTGGTGCGTTATGTACCCGCCCCTTTGCCTTACAAACAAAAGTCTTGTTATGCCGTCTTCGTCGGAGGAGCTTCTCAAATCCAACCTCTCTGACGAGGAGTATCGGCTCATTACCGAAGCCTCGAGCCCTGATATAAAGATAAAATTCCGCATAGCCGAAATTTTAGGTAAATATTTTAGTTAATAAAATAAAAAATGTGATGTCGAAAAATGGGAAAATCCTTGCCGTTCTATTTTTTATATAAAGGAACGTCATAAATGCCGCTCCCTACAATATTTTATTTCGCTTGCGGTAGACCGACTTTTTCGACAGTCCGCGCCATTTGTGCATACGCAAATGGCTCTTTTTTATCTATACAATAATATGTTTCCCGCCGATTGACAAAATGTAAGTTTTAGCATATAATTTAATGGTTGAAAATTTTAACTGCAAAATTATTTAAAAGAAAGAGGATATACAAATGAAACTCGGTATAGTCGGTCATGCACCTTTTTTCTATATCTCTATATATCCTTATAAATCTCTCTGAATGGCTATATACAAGGGAATTTCACAAGAACTGAATTCTATACATCTCCGCATAGCGCTATATATTTCATAAAAAACTGGTGTCAGAAATGGTGTCAGGGATAATATAAGACTATTTAAAAGAGTTTGATACACAACTTAAAAACACCTGACATTATTAAAAGGACAATGGAATTATCCATTGTCCTTTTAATGTAGAAAAACTGCTACTTCAAATCCTCATATAATTTCCTGATATTATCATATATGAATTCAGGTTTTACATCGCTTTTTTCAAGGTCATCCATTGTTCCCTCACCGCTTAACACAAAAACCGTACTTATACCTGCATTTACACCGCAGGCTATATCTGTGTAAAGTCTGTCACCAAAGAGAACCGTTTCTTCTTTCGAAAACCCCGTTGCTTTCATTGCAAGGCATGCCATTTCGGGTTCAGGCTTTCCGATAAATTTCGGGCGTTTTTTTGTAGCTTTATAAATTATATCGGCAAAGGACCCGCAATCAGGCACAAATCCATACCACGTAGGGCATACCCAGTCAGGGTTTGTTGCTACATAGTCTATATTCCCGCCCAAAAGAATGCAGGCATCCTCAAGCTTTTGAAATGTAAGTTCAGTATCATTAGAAAGGCACAGACAATCTATTCCGTCTTCTCTTTTGGTAGTAACATTAAGTCCCGCATCCGCAAGCTGCTTTACGAAAGACTCTGTACCAAAAGCATATATTTTTTTATATTCTTTTTCTTTTAAGTGAAGAATTGTTGCATCGGTAGATGTTAAAAAGTCATCTGCTGTAGACCTAATTCCCATTTTCTCAAGCATTTCAACATATTTATTCACACCTTTTGAAGAGTTATTTGTCAAAAAAATATATCTTCCGCCAATTGCCTTTACATAGTCGAGAAAATCGAGCGTTCCATCAAAAAGGTCATTGTCAAGGTATATTGTTCCGTCCATATCAAGTAAAAACAGCTTTTTGTTTTTTAAGTTACTCATAAATACTCTCCCAAAATTCTTGCTTTCCTGTGGAAATAGCTGTTGCACCACAAGAAATCGCTTCGTTTATTTCTTCTTTTGTTTCAATCAATCCGCCTGCTACAATAGGTGTTTTTAATTCTTCTTTTAATCTGTTTATTATTTTAGAAATTGTTCCCGGCATTATCTCAATCATATCTGCCTTGGAAGTTTTTGCAGATTCTATGGTTGTGACAACAGATTGCGAGTCAACAAGGAAAAACCTCTGAACCGTAAAGAAGCCCTCTTTTTTTGCCATCTTAATTATGTTTGTCCGGGTGCTTATAATGCCGTCTACACCCTGTTCCTTTGCAAATCTGATTCCATATTCATCCTTCCCTATACCCTCTGCCAAATCAAGATGTATAAATATTTTTTTGCCACGAGAATGAACAATCTCTGTTTGTTTTTTTATCTTTGATATATTAGGCGAAAGCATAAATATTATATCAACTTTTGACTTTGACGCAATTAGAAGTTCTTCGTCACTTCTTGCCGCCGCAATTACATTAAATTTATCCATCCTGATCCTCCATTAAGGCATATTCCGGACAGCAACCACATTGCTGCCAAATACATCTTCAATTATAACATCTTCTAGGGCAATTGGCAATACCGGGCAGGCTTTATTTATAATCTTCATTGCTTCGAATATTTTTTCTTTCGGTATCGGCGAATCGGTTTTTACAGGGAGTATCTCTCCGTTTTCGCATCTTACGGTTGTTGTAATTGTTCTCATCGGTGCAACACACTCATTCTCAGCATATACCTTACCTCTCGGGCAAGTATTTCCGCTTACAAAAACCGTTCCGTTATCCTTTATATTTGCAACAAGACTGCATCCCACAGGACATACTATACAGGTTAATTCTCTTTTCATAATCAGACCTCCTCCAGATAAAAGTTCAGTTCCGTACAATTTTCTAAACTGCTGCTTTTCAAAGTGATTTTTTCCATCTCACCCGGGCTTACTTTTGTTTTTTTCTTGGAAAATACAACATTTTTGCCATCACTTACGCAAATTTTCACATTATTGAACACGCCAGATACTCTGAAATAAATCGTTACATCATTTTTCTCGGTTATTCTTTGAGGCACAGTATATCTGATTTTGCCGTCTGTTTTAATATCAATGCTCACTCTTTCCTTATTGGCGTTGTTAATATAATTAACCGCACCCATTGCGGCAATTTCTGCTTCTTCCGAAACAAAATCCACCAAATCGTGGACATGCAGAACATTTCCGCAAGCAAAAACTCCGTCACAGGATGTGTGCCTGTTCTGGTCAACTACTGCTCCGTTTGTGAATCTGTCGATGCAGACTGATGCTTTCTTTGAAAGCTCATTTTCAGGGATCAATCCAACCGATAAAAGCAGCGTGTCACATTCAATAAACTCTTCCGTCCCACCGATTGGCTTTCTGTTTTCGTCCACCTTTGCGATGGTCACACCCGAAAGCCGTTCCTTTCCGTGGATTTCCACTACGGTATGGCTTAATTTAAGCGGAATATTAAAATCGTTAAGGCACTGTTCAATGTTTCGTGCCAGACCTCCCGAAAAAGGCATAAGTTCGCAAACACATTGAACCTTTGCTCCCTCCAAAGTCATTCTCCTTGCCATTATAAGACCGATATCACCCGAACCTAAAATGACAACCTTTCTCCCGGGCATATATCCCTCTAAATTCACAAGCTTTTGTGCAGTTCCGGCGCTATAAATCCCCGCAGGACGAGTTCCCGCAATATTTAAAGCTCCTTTTGCACGTTCTCGGCAACCCATAGCAAGGATTATCGCCTTTGCCTCTATCTGAAAAATTCCGTCTTCACTGTTTGTTGCAGTTATGACCTTGTCTTCTGTAATATCAAGCACCATCGTGTTAAGCTTGTATTCTATTCCTAAATCTCTTACTTGCTTTTCATATCTCCAGGCATATTCAGGGCCTGTGAGCTCTTCGCCAAATTTGTGCAGACCAAATCCATTATGTATGCACTGTTGTAAAATTCCCCCAAAAGAACTGTCTCTTTCCAATATCAGAATATCACGGATTCCTTCTTCATACGCCTTTATTGCTGCGCTCATTCCGGCAGGACCGCCACCTACTATAACCAACTCTGTCATATTACTCATCCTCCTTGGTTTTACCCACTATAACCCTTGATGTGCCTCCGCATTTTGTTACATCCTCGCAAGAAATTTTCATTTCCTCGGCAAGCAGTTTTATAATATATGATGAGCAGAACCCACCCTGACATCTTCCCATTTGTGCCCTTGTTCTCCGTTTTACTCCGTCAAGGTCGGTGGGCTTTGGATTTGTCCGGATTGCTTCTATAATCTCTCCCTCAGTAACACTTTCGCATCTGCAAACTATTTTCCCGAATGCTTTGTTTTTTGCAATAATCTTATTTTTTTCTTCAATGCTTGCGTTCCTAAAATAGTGCATAGGTTTTCTTATTGGATTATAGTTCTCTTTACTGACAAGCTTTTCACCCTGTTCTATCAGTATATCCCTTACCATATTTGCTATGGCGGGAGACGCAGAAAGTCCCGGCGATTCAATGCCAGCAACATTGATGAAACCTTTTCTTGGGGAATTGATTATAAAATCGCCCGTATCCCCGACAGCGCGCAACCCGCAAAAGGATGTGATTGTCCCCGCAAATGGTACACCTTTTATATTTTCGTTTGCTTCTTTGATTATGTGCACAAATCCTTCAGCAGTTGTGGTTTTATCCTCTTTGTCCTCTATGTTGACAGAAGTTGGTCCGGTCAGCAAATTTCCGTCAACCGTAGGCGATACTAAAATACCCTTTCCCATTTTTGACGGTGTTCTGAATATGGTGCTCGACACTAATCCGCCAAAGTCCTTGTCAAGCAAAATGTATTCTCCCTTACGCGGTTTGATATTAAAAGAGTTATCTCCTACCATTTTTGCAATTTTATCTGCATAAATACCTGCTGCATTTATAATGTATCGTGTCTTTATACTGTCATTTCCCGAAATAACTTCGTAAACACCATCAATTTCGTTTATAGCCATAACCTCAAAATTTGTTCTTAGTTCTGCTCCGTTATCCATTGCGTTCCCGATAGCCGCAACGGTTAGCTCATACGGGCATACAATAGCACCTGTTGGCGCATAAAGTGCACAAATTACATTGTCAGAAATATTTGGTTCTATTTCTGCCAGTTCTTCTTTTTCTATAATTCTAAGGTTCTCAACACCGTTCTTTATGCCTCTTTTAGAAAGTTCTTCTATAACATTTTTATCTTCCTCATTAAAGCCAATCACCAAAGAACCGTTATTTTTGTATTTAACTCCCAGTTCCTCTGTAACCTTTTTCATCATTTTTGAGCCTTCGACATTCAGTTTTGCTTTAAGGCTGCCTTCTTTTGCATCAAAGCCGGCATGCACTATTGCAGAATTTGCCTTAGTGGCACCCATTGCAACATCATTTTCTTTTTCCAATAAGGCTATTTTCAGCTTGTATGCAGAAAGGTTTCTTGCAATCATTCCTCCCACAACTCCTGCACCTATAATTACTACATCATACACAAGTATCGACTCTCCTTTACAACAAAAAAAGACGCACCAAAATAAACATACGTTTATTTTGATACGTCTCCAAATCTCTGTATCGCTTGCATTTTATCATAAAAACATAGTATTGTCAATCGATTTCTATAACTTTTGTGTTTAGAATTGACTATTATCCAACATTGTGATATAATATGTCGGTATAAAATTTTAGAAAAATGGTGTCAGATTGGTGTCTAGCCAATTTGAAAACCCTTGAAAATAAAGGAGAT
>CALDQB010000031.1 GCA_937911665.1 uncultured Clostridia bacterium
TTACATTGCCGCCCCGCGGCTCGGCTTGGGCGGAACCGGGTTTGGCATTGGATAAATAAAATTTTTGATTTTTATAAATATAAAAATTATAGGCGAGTGGCATTGGATAAATAAAAATTTTGATTTTACAATCGCCTGTTTTAGAAATCAAAACAAACTACTTTATACTCTCAAACAGTAGCGGCTCAAGACGGGCATATACCTCGTCAAACTGATTAAGCGGCAAAGGGTTTTCTCCAAGCCCGATTTCTATGGTAAAGCCGGGCTTTTTAAACTTGCGGATAAACCAGTCCTTGTAACCGCCGTACATAGCGGTTCCCTCGGGCAAATCCCGAACATAGCAGGAGGCGGCTTCAAAGCGGGCAAGGTAATCCTCCGTGCCGGGCGGTACGTTTCCGCAAAAATCATAATATATAACCTCGCCCTGACTGTGCAGAGCAAAAACGGCATCAAAATTGTTCTGTCGTGTGAAATTGGCGACGGCGCGGCTCTCGGGTTCGGATTCGGGATATTCTCCGCCAAATTTTGAGGGGCAGGGCGAAGAAATCCCAAGCTTTTCGGCACTACGGCGGGATAGCTCCCAAAGAGCGTCATAGTTGTGGTTAAGGTCAACGCCTCTTGCGTTTGCCTGCCACATAAGACCCGATGCGGCAAGCTCTACGCCGTCGGGGTTTACCATAGGAACAATGAATATGCTTGCCATGTCTGAGTTTTCAGAGGCGAGCCGTCTCGCAAAGGTAATGCATGCCTTTGCGGTAAGCCACTCAAGTCCGTGATGTGCGCCGCATATGAAGATGCGTCTGCTTCCGCTGCCTAACTTTATTGCGGGCAAATCCCTGCCTTGTACGCTCTTTCCGATAGAAAAAACGGGCGCATTGCAAAAATCGTGCTTGAAGCTTGCAATGTCCGAAATCAGCATGTTGTAAGAATACGCGTCGGTTCTGTTGAAAGGGTGGTGCATTGCCTTTTTGTAAATTGTGTCCAAAAAATCACCTTCATTAAATATGTTTTACACAAAAGTATATGTGAAAATTCACATTTCCATAAATATTTGGTGAAAAAAATTAAAAAATTGAAAAAAACTATTGAAAAATTATAAAAAGTGTTATATAATCTATTACGTATATTGATAAAATATGCTTTTATGCCCTCAGTTCGGAAGGGGGATTAAGCTCAAGCGAAAAAGTTATCGCTTATCTTCCTTATAATATAAGGGCGCAAAATTTTGCGTCGTACAGAGGGTACGTAAAAATAAGACTTGCGGATGATGCAAGCAATTAAAGAGAAAATAATTAACCAACAACTATAAATTAGTGTAGGAGGCAAACAAGATGAAACACAAAAAGTTGTTAAAAAAACTTGGTGCTATCGTGACAGCTGTTGCAATGCTCGCGTCGGTTGGCGTGACAGGCTTTGCTGTGGCAGAGGAAGACGTTACTGCTCCGGTAGTTACTCCCGCTAGCACAGAAGGCGTTTTTGAAATTACTATTCCTTCTGTAGGCACAGATAGCGACGAGATCGGTGTTACATTGATGGCATATGCTATGATGGACAAGACCGATTTGGATGATGAAGAAGAAGGCTTTAACGACCAGACAATGGCGCTTGTAGGTGTTGACCAGAAGGTATTATCTGATGATAGCGCCTTCACTTTCAAGGCAAGCACCCGTAAGGATTCAAATGCCAATGTTCAGATGAAGCTCGGTCAGACAGGTATCGCTCTTTTAAGCAGTGACGGTGCAGACGGTCCTGTTGGATACCTCTTCACTCTCGGTAAGGCTGATGCAAAAACTGTTATAGTTAATAATAACGAAGCAATTGATGCAGCTCTTCCTTATGGAACAGAAGATGTTGCGGCTGCATTACTGGATGAATTAAAGGTTGGCAACTACGTTGTTGAACTTGCAAACGCAGATTTGAATGGCGGCGAGGATAGCTTTACTTTAGATGCAACTATCCTTGCAAATGCGACAGCAACATGGAATGAGACAGAAGGCGTTTTGACTGTTACTTTTGCTGACGGCGATTTGGCTGATGCAACAACAGAAAATGAAACTCTTAACATTCCTGAGGAAATCGAAGTTTCCTTTAATGTTGAAATGTTGCCCATGTACGCTACAGGTGTAGTTCTTGCTGAATCGTATTCAATCCCGAAAGCAAGTGTAGCAGATACAAGCCTAATACCCGAATTGCTTAAGGCACAGATCGCAGCTGGTGTGGTTAAGCTCACAGACGGAAATGAGGAAGTAGCTATCACCGATCTTTCTGAAGAGAATGTAATTGTTTCAGATGTTGGGAAGGATGTAGCAGGTTCTACTGACGCAAGAGACAAGTATACTGCAACCGTTATGATTGAAGCTGGAGAGTATAACAACGGCGAGGTAGTTCTTTCTGAGGGTGCAACCGTAGACAACGTTGTTGTTTGGGTAGTAAGCATTGCGGAAGGACAGAAGCATATCAATAGTGTAACCGCTACTTATACAAGCCCTGAAGTAGACAGAACAGCTACTATGGACGAAATCGTAGCGGAAGCGATCGCTGCTATTGAAGGATTTACAGTTAACGCAACTGATGACACAGGCGTAGCTGCTGATGATGCTGAAGAAGCTGCAAACTGGCTTGCTGCAATCAATGATGTTGTTGCAGATTATGCAACAACCGGCACAGTAGGAGATTATGAGAACGATGTTACTGTTACATTTACAGTAGCAGTAGAGGATATTCCTGCAAGTGATGCAGAAATCATTAACACAGCTCCGATTACATTCGCAGTTGTTGTTGATATAACAGACGCTTGGGAAGTTGTAAGCGTTGATGAGGATACAACCCCTGTTTCTGTAACATATGGCACAGATGTAGCTGATGTTCAGGCTGCAATTGCAGAGGCAAATGCTACAGTAACTGTTAAGTCGGCTGCTGATGCATATGCAGAAGAGTGGACACCTGCAGAATGGACTTGCGCAGACTTTGATGCAGAAGTTCCCGGTGACTACACATTCACAGCTGTACTTGAAGACGGAACAGTTGAGAGTGCTGCTTACAGCGAGACAGATGTTGTAGCAGAGGTTGTTGTAACAGTTGAGAAGCTCGTAGCAGAGGATGTTTACTTCTATGCTGGCGAAACCGAAATAACAGAGGGTGTAACTCTCCAGGTAGGTCCCGCTACAATAGATCAGATCAGCGATGCTATCGGTGCAACTCACTACATGGCATACAATGCAGATTTCGCAGGAGATAAGACTGCATATGAATTTGAGTGGACACTCTACGATTCAACAGGTGAATCACTTGCAACAGATACAGAGGGCGTATACGCAGTAGGAAGCTACGTAGCAAAGGCAACAATCGCAATCGTTGATGATGCTATCGTTGCAGATAATGAGTTTGAGGTTGAAGTACCTGTAACTCTTGAACGTCTCTCTGTGTTCACAGCAGACGAGGCTGAAGCTCTTACACTCAACGTAGAATTCGGCGCAGCTCTTGCTGATATCACAGATGCTCTTGAAGAAATGAATATCACAGTTGGAAATTCTGAAGATGATTACTACACTGCAGAACTCAACGCAGTTGATTGGGCAGTAACTACCGAAGGCGGATACAGCGCAACAACACCTGGAACATACACATTCGAAGGAACACTTGTTCCCGAGGGTAACTGCATCGCTATCGCGGAGGGTCTTAAGGCAACTGCAACTGTAACTGTTGCTAAGCTTGACCTCTCTGTTGAGAACGATAAGGTTGAAGTTGTAGTTCCCACATTCAGCGTTCTTCAGGACGAGGCAGCAGAAGCTCCTATGACAGCTGAAGCAGTTCTTGCTCTTGTAAATGCCGAAGACGGAGTTAAGGCTCTTGACGTTAAGTATGACGGCGAGGTTGTTGGTACATTGGTTGTTACATGGTCAGTTGAGGGCGAACCCACACTTGATCTTACAACACCGACCGTAAATAACCCCGAAAATGTAATGGTAGTTAAGGCAACTGCTGCTGTTGCAGAAGCAAGTGCAGCGGTAATGGTAAACGTACCTGCATTAATCGAAATGACAGTTGAAGTTGCTGCTGCAACTATTCCGAACGCAACAATCAAGCTTGCAAGTACAGCAGAAACCTCAAGACCTGAGGTTACAATCACAGTTCCCGCTGATACAGAGCTTAACGAAGAGAATAACGAAATCGTTGTAACTCTTACAGATGCGGAAGGAAACACTTATGAACTTACCGCAACTGTAGCTGCAGATGACTTCGTTGAAACAAGCGATGGACTCAAGTACACAGTTAAGGGCGATACAGCGTTCAAGGATCTCGATGGTAAGTTCAAGGCTGGTAAGAATATAACTGTAGAAGCTACTGTAAATGGTTCAGCTCTCGCAGATGCAGAGGGTAACCCGATAGCTTCTGAAATCAGAGTTAACATTTCTGTAAGCGGCGGCACAAGCGCAATTGTTCCCGGCGGCATCGGCGCTGGTTCAGGCAATGGTTCAGTAGATGAGCCCGGCACAGAAGAACCCGGCACAGACGAGCCCGGCACAGACGAGCCGACATTTGTTCCTGGTGCAGTTCCCTTCATCGATGTACCTGAAACACACTGGGCACACGCTTATATCGAGAAGCTCAGAACAGCAGGCATCGTAAGTGGTAACGAGGATGGTTCATTCGCACCTGATGCAGTTATCACACGCGCAGAAATGACAAAGATGGTTGTTAACGTAGCAGGTCTTGACCTTGTTGGCGCATTCACATTCGAAGATTGTGGTGCTGAAGACTGGTTCACACCTTACGTAGCAGCTGCTTCATCAGCTGGTCTCGTTAACGGATACAGCGAGACAGAGTTTGGTCCTAACAGAAGCATCACACGTCAGGAAGCATTCACAATCATCGGCAGATTGCTCGCAGCAACTCACCCCGAAGATTTTGAAGTTACCTTCACAGATGCTCACGAAATCGAAGACTATGCAATCGGCTACGTAAAGGCTCTTGTAGAGATGAACCTTGTAAATGGATACGAGGATGGCTCAATCCGTCCTGATGATGCTATCACACGTGCAGAAGTTGCAAAAATCATCGCAATGGTTATGGACACTTTGAGTGCTGAATAATCTAAGCTTAACTAAACGGCGGCAGGGAAACCTGTCGCCGTTTTTGTTTGAGTTCGTTCATTATTATATAATATATATGGTTAAAACATATAATTGTATCTCGTGCAACCATATTGTAGGGACAGGCGTCCCCGACTGTCCGTAATGTTTCGTTGTAGGGTTCGGCGCTTGCCGCCCGCTCTCTCCGTTTATTTGAAAATAAAAATCCCTCCGTCATTTTCTTGCGAAAATGCCACCTCCCTTTAGGCAAGGGAGGCTAAAATCAAAAATTTTTTCATTGCCGTGGGGCTTGGCCACGGTATGGGCATAGGGCAATAAAATCAAAAAAATTTGATTTTGCTGAAAGAACGGTCATCGCGCTGAACTCTTTGGTTTGTTGGCCCCCTGGCAAGCCGATGCACCGCATATATTTCTGCCTGCTTGGAACAAAACGCTTTTTTAAATCGTCATAATAAAGGAAAGCGCGGTCAAGGGTGAAACAAATAGCCGCAAAAGGACTAAAAATGAGCGTTTTTGCGCAGTTTTTAAAACTTTTTATCGAAAAACACTTGACAACAAAGGAAAAGAGTGTTAAAATTCTAGCACAAGTGTAAAATTGCAGTAAATCTGTAAAATGCCACCTGAAAACCACAGTTTTACACTTTATGGGAAAATCGCTCTTATGCGGCTGCAACCTTTTAGACTTTTTTGTTACTATTGTTACAAAAGTATTAAAAATTCAATAAAGAGGTTGACATAGGGGATATTGTGGTGGTATAATTTGAAATAAGTTAATAGCTATCTTGAAAGGGGTATGCGATTAACTTATCTGCATTTTCAAAATGCAGCATGAAACAGAAAAAAATTAAATTTATATTTTAAGGAGGATTTGAGAATGAGAAATCTCAAAAAAGTTGTTGCTTTAATAGCTGTTTTCGCTATGATGGTTAGCACAGTAGCTTTTGCTGCTACTTTCTCTGACGTGGCTGAAGGACACGACTATTTTGAAGCAATCGAAATGTTAAGTAAGCTCGATATTCTGACCGGTGACGATCAGGATGGCGACGGCGTAATGGACTTTAGACCTGAAGACACAATTACAAGAGCAGAAGTTGCTGCTGTTGTTTCAAGAATTCAGGGTATTGTAAGTGCTTCACAGGCAAGCACAGAGTTCGTTGACGTTCCCCAGACACACTGGGCATCAGGTTATGTTGCACAGGCTGCAGGTCAGGGTATCGTAAACGGTTATGGTGATGGTAACTTTGGTCCTGAGGATCCCGTTCTTTACGAACAGGCTATCAAGATGCTCGTTGAGACTCTTGGTTATGCTCCTTTCGTAGCTGACAACGGCGGTTACTATGCAGGTCACCTCACAGCTGCATCAAGATACGGCGTTCTTGACGGCGTAGTTGGCGGCGCAGTAGGTACACCCGCTACAAGAGGCCAGGTTGCTCAGATGGTATACAATGCTATCGACACACCTATCATGGACAGATACACCTATGGTAAGGATGCAGAGTACGTTGTTTACGACGGTAAGAACGGTCGTGACTACATGACTCTCCTCACAAGAGACCTCGGTGTTAAGAAGTTCACAGGTCTCCTCGTTGAGTCTGAAATTTCAGAGGGTGGCACAATCGACACAGAGGATGATGCAGAAATCACAGTTAGCGTTGTTCCTGATCAGGCATACATCAACTATGATATGCAGGATATCACAGGTATGACATACACTCTTCCCGACACAGATACAACAGAGGATGTAGTAGTTCTCGTTGGTGAAGAGAGTGCAGTTGACCTTATCGGTATGAACGTAAACGTTCTTGCTAAGAAGGTTAAGAACAGCACAGATTACGAAGTTGTAAGCATCGCTCCTGCAAGCACAAACAGAGTAGTAGAATTTACTCTTGACCAGTTCGCAGGTGCAGATGATGATACTGACGAAGTTTCTTACTATGCAAACGAAAGCGACAGAAAGGCTACAGTTCTTGAAGTTGAAGACGGTGCGTTTGATTTCGCTTACTACAATGGTGTAGAACTCGGTGAAAACTTGACTGCAGAGGCTGCTTTCTCATATGCATCTGTTGTAGTTGATGGAACAGATAGCGGTAAGGTTACACTTATCGACAACAACTCTGAAAAGGGTTATGATGTTGTATGCTTCGAAGTTGCAGCAACAGCTGTAGTTGACGAAGTATCTGCAAATGGTGTTGTTGAATTCAAAGAAGATGCTGTAAACTCAAAGGGTGACTCTGTAAACGGTCTTGTATTTGATGAAGATAACGACGAACAGATTATCAACCTTACAAAGGATGGCGCAGCTATTGAATACACAGAACTCACTGAGTGGGATGTTCTTTCTATCCTTTACAACGAGGCTATTGAATACTACAGAGTAGCTGTTCTTGACAGCACAGTTGTTGAGGGTGAAGTTACACAGAAGACAGCTTCTAAGACATCTGAAGGCGGTTATAAGTTTAAGATTGCTGGCAATAGCTACGATGTAGCAAAGAACTGCTACAATGGCGACAAGATTGAAATTGGCGCTGCTGGTATGTTCTACATCGATGCTTACGGCAAGATTGTTGCTTATGACAAGACTGGTTCTAAGTCAGTTTCTGACAACTACGCATTCGTTATCGGTGCAGAAGATGTTGAAAACAGCTTCAAAGAGACAACAATCGCTATCCAGATTCTTGACAAGACAGGCGCTCTCCAGAGAGGCACACTCGCTGAAAGAGTTAAGATCGTAAATTCAGCTGTAGCTACAGGTGATTTAAATGATCTCTATGATATCGAAGCAGACCTCACTAAGGAAGAAATCGCTAACCTCGCTGACGAGCTCAAAAACGCATTTATCACATTTGATGTAAATGCAAAGGGCGAAATCGATGAAATCGAATTCCCCTATGCTGATCCGGACGATGGTCTCTACCTCAGCTATGATGGTACCGCTGGTATGAGATATGACGAAGAAGACAGAGAACTCGGAAACTACGATCTCGATGATGATACTGTTATCTTCTATATCAATGCTAAGGATGGTTCAATGCTCACACCTGGCGCAGTTGCTTCTACAACAAAGTCAACTGTAGGTGCGGTTGCTGCTCTTGCTACAAACTCTGCAGTTAAGTGCATGGTTTACGATGCAGAAGAGGATAAGGTTCCTGGTGCAGTTGTAATCTTTGACCAGAACGCTGGTATTTCACCTTCTACAAATGTTGCTGTTATCGATGAAGTTGGTTCTGCATACGTAGATGGCGAAGAAGTAGTTTCAGTTTCATACTATATGAACGGTGAACTCCAGAACGCTGTAACTTATGAAGAGTTATCAAATGCAGACGATGTTGCTGCTGCTGACCAGGGTGATATCTGGAAGTTCTCTGTAACTGAAGGCGTAATCACTGCTGCTGAAGCGCTCGTAACATACGACAGATATACAAAGGTTGTTGATGATGAAATCGTCGAAAGCTTAGTTGCTAACGATGCTGAGGGTGGCGCTGCTACATTCGCAATCAATGAAGCATTTGATGGTGGCGTACGTGGCGATGAAGTAATCTATGCTGGTGCAGTTGTTGACTACAAGTCATCAAACAAGAAGTTCGCTCTTGATGGTGCAGGTAGCTTCAATGCTGGAGAAGAGACAAATGTATACGTTCTCGATCCTTCACTCAGAAACAACAAGCTCAAGGTTGGTACAGCATCAAGTGTAAATGTTGATGAAGACCTCCTTGAAGATAGACCTGCAAGCTCTGTTGTTAAGCTTAGAGCTTTCGAAGGCGGAGATGTTCTCGTTGCTGCTGATGAAGAACCACTTGGTATGCTCGACTACGCTGTAGCTTACGAGTATGACGGTGACGTTCTTGACATCGTTATCTACAAGGCTTATGACTTTGGTAAGTACGAGGTAGTAGTTCCTCGCTAATGAGTAACTAATTGGAGATTCCAATTTAAAAGAGAGACCTTTATGGTCTCTCTTTTTTTGTAGATGCGATATTTCTGAGGATTCGAAACGGCCGATGTGCATGATATATCATTGTAGGGGAGGGATTTATCCCTCCCGCAACGGAACGCATAAATGCGTTCCCTACAGAGATATGGAGAATAACATTCGTAGGGAAGGGCCTTGGTCCTTCCGCAATGTTTTAACGGCAGGAGCAAGCCCCTGCCCTACAAAAAATAATAAATTTTAAAAATCAAAAAATTTACATTGCCGCCCGTCGTTCTCGGTTTATTTGAAAAATAAATCAAAAATTTTGATTTTTCATAAAAAATACGAATGCCAAACGGCATTCGTATTTGCGCTATTTATTCCTTATAAATCATATATAATCTTTGCGATGGCGTTTTCTTCATTGCTGACAGTAACAATATCTGCGGCGGTCTTGGCACTTTCCGTTGCATTTCCTACGGCAATACCTGTTCCTGCGGCTTTAAGCATCGAAACGTCATTTTCATTGTCGCCGATAGCGATTACATTTTTAATATCTATACCTAAAATCTCGGATAGCTTTAAAACAAGTGTTCCCTTTGTCATATCCTTTGGCAGAACCTCGTAATAAACCGCGTCAGAGCGGATAAGCTGAAAAGGAGAGGTACATTCAAGGTTTGGCAGAACAGACGTCAAAGAGTCTATTTTTTCGCTCTCAGCAGCAAAAAGGATTTTTGCAAGGTCTCCTTTAAATCCGTCAATGGATATTGTCTTAAGGGGAAGCTTTTCGTGGTCGAGATGACGCACAACTGTTTCGGTAACTCTTGCACATAAAATTTCGTCATATGTTGTATACTCTATCCCGATATCGGGGAAGTTATCATAAATATACCTCGCAATAGGGAGGGCAGAAATCCCGAGGGAGTTTGATAAAGGCATCTTTCCGCTTGCGACATCATAAAGCCCCAGGCCGTTGCCAAAACCGAGTGGTGCATTGGGAGTGATAATGTCAAGAACTGTATGAAGTGCAAAAGGCATACGCCCCGTCATAATAGTAAATTTTCCGCCGTTTTGCTTAAAATATTCTATTGCTTCAAGGTTTTCGGCGGACAAGCTCTTGTCGGTTTTGAGCAGAGTTCCGTCAACATCAGAGCAAATTAAAATTCCGTCAAATTTCTTCATAGCATATCCTTTCGTTGAATCATATTCTTAAGTTATTATATCACACAAATCAAAAAAAGCAACAGTTTTGATGGCGAAAAAGCGATGTTAAATTGACAAAAATCTATTGACAAAGGGAAAGCGATTAAGTATAGTAGATATTGACGGAATTTGTTGCATTTTATAGAAAATTATCAAATTTCTTTCGGAGGTATGAACAAATGAAATTAGTTTATGACGTAAACGACAAACCCAAATTCGGACAATTGCTTATTTTTGCAATTCAGCAGTTGCTCGCTATTATGACGGCAACACTTGTGGTGCCTGTTATCATTAACAGCTCTTGCGGAACAACAATGAGCTCTGCTGCGGCTTTAGTCGGCGCAGGACTTGGAACATTGGTATACGTTGCATTTACACGCAGAAAGGCGCCTGTTTTTCTTGGCTCCTCGTTTGCATTTATCGGTTCTATGATTGCTGCGTTTGCGGGCGGAGTGTCGATGTCGCTTGGATATCTTGGCCTCATTATCGGTGCGGCGTTTGCGGGACTTGTTTATGTAGTAATTGCTATAATTGTAAAGTTTGCAGGTGTAGCATGGATTAACAAGGTGATGCCCGTTGCGGTTATCGGCCCGACCGTTGCCATTATCGGACTTAGCCTTGCGGGAAATGCGATTGGCGACATTTCAAAGGGAAGCATCCCTGATGTTGCGGCATCTCCCCTTATCACAGTTCTCTGTGGCGTGATTACTCTTTTAATAACTATTGTTTGTTCAACCTACGGAAAAAAGACGCTCAGACTTATCCCGTTTATTATGGGTATTCTTGGCGGATATATCGTATCTGCAATATTCACGGCAATCGGCTTTGCGGCAAACATTGATGCCCTTAAGGTTCTCAACATTGAGCCTTTCAAGGCGCTTGTTGCGGACGGAGTTACACTTGGCACATTCTTCGCTGTGCCTGATTTCACGTTTGTGACTGCCGTTGGCGGAATGGGTGAGATAACCTCGTCTTATATCAGCACAATAGCGGTAGCGTACATCCCCGTTGCATTTGTTGTTTTTGCAGAGCATATCGCAGACCACAAAAATATTTCGTCTATCATTGAAAAGGACCTTTTGGAAGACCCTGGTCTTCACAGAACATTGCTCGGTGACGGCATAGGCTCTGTGGTTGGTGCTCTGTTTGGCGGATGTCCCAATACAACATATGGCGAGTCTGTAGGTTGTGTGGCTATTACAAGAAATGCGTCGGTGAGAACTATTATTGCTGCTGCAATTATGGCGATTTTAATTGCGTTTATTTCGCCGTTTATCGCTTTTGTAAACTCTATCCCCTCTTGCGTTATGGGCGGCGTTTGTATGGCTCTTTATGGCTTTATTGCGGTTTCGGGTCTTAAGATGATTAAGCAGGTTGACCTTAACCAGAACAAGAATCTCTTTGTTGTTTCGGTTATTTTAATCGCAGGCATCGGAGGACTTACACTCAGTTTTGGAAAGATTACAATTACATCTATTGCGTGCGCCTTGATTCTCGGTATTATAACAAATATCGTCGTTTCAAAGGCAAAGGAGGATTAAGATAATAAAATGAGTAACGTTGTAGTTTTTGACCACCCCCTTATTCAACACAAAACAACTATTTTAAGGCAGACAACCACTACCAACAAGGAATTTCGTGAGTTGGTTGAGGAAATAACAATGCTGATGTGTTATGAGGCATTAAGGGATTTGCCACTCGAGGATGTGGAAATTGAAACGCCTATTCAAAAGACCACGCAGAAAATGATTAAGGGCAAAAAGATGGCGGTAGTCCCGATTCTTCGCGCAGGGCTTGGAATGGTAAACGGTATGCTGAATTTAGTTCCATCTGCCAAGGTGGGACACATCGGTATGTATCGTGACGAGGAAACAATGCAACCGCACGAGTATTATTGCAAGCTTCCGGCAGACATCGACAAGAGATTGATTGTTGTTGTAGACCCAATGCTTGCGACGGGCGGCTCTGCTATTGATGCAATCAGTCAGATTAAGGATTACGGCGGAAAGCAGATTAAGTTCTTGTGCCTAATTGCTGCTCCCGAGGGAATTGAAGCGCTTTCAAAGGCGCATCCCGACGTAGAAATCTATTGTGCGAATGTAGATGAACGTCTCAACGAAAGATGTTACATTGTCCCCGGTCTTGGCGACGCGGGCGACAGAATATTCGGAACTAAATAATATAAGAGGGTTGAGCTTGGCTCAACCCTCTTTCTTTAAATTTCTGTACCGCTCATAAGGTCTGAAATTATATCCAAAACTTTCTGGTAACATCCACCGCAACCGGTAGAGCAGTTCGTTACATTTTGTACATCTTCAAATGCGCCAAGAACATCACCGAACTTGTTTGTGCCCGAAATCGCGTCCGCGATATTAGCGTAGCTAACCTGTTTGCAGTTGCAAACCATATAATTCTCTTTCATTGTTATCCCCTTTTATGTAGTAGGGGTTGCCTTTTGGCAACCCCTGAAATTTATTTTTAGAAATATCTTTTAAGGAGTCCCTCTAAACCTCTGCCGTGCCGAGCTTCATCACGAGCCATTTCGTGGACTGTGTCGTGGATAGCGTCGAGGCCGTTCTTCTTTGCGCATGCAGCAAGGTCAAACTTGCCCTGAGTTGCACCATATTCACAGTCAACTCTCCAAGCGAGGTTATCCTTTGTGGTAGCCTTCATATTAGGCTCGAGGTCTTCGCCGAGGAGCTCTGCAAACTTTGCAGCGTGCTCTGCTTCTTCATAAGCTGCCTTTTCCCAGTAGAGACCGATTTCGGGATAGCCCTCTCTGTGAGCAATTCTTGCCATGCAGAGATACATACCAACCTCTGAACATTCACCGTTGAAGTTAGCCATAAGCTGTTCAAAAATGAACTTCTTATCTTCTTCAGAGATGTCGGGGTTGTTCTTTACGGTCTTTGCGTAAACGCCGTATTCGTGTTCTGCTGCGAGAGCCGCACCCTCAACCATTTCCTTAAACTTTTCTGCCGGAACCTTACAAACGGGGCAGTTAGCGGGAGGAGCATCTCCCTCGTGAACATATCCGCATACTGAGCATACATATTTTTTCATAATTATTACCTCCAAAAATATTATATTTTTATAGCGCCTATAAATGACAGGCAAAAGTTAATTATTTTCTTTTGTTAGCCCTCTGCTTTTACACAATCGGGACATATCCCGCTGAAAAGAAGAGTGTGATAATCAATTCTGCAACCATTCTCGCTCGCCGCCTTTGCGTTGAGCTGCTCGTCATAATCTGTGTGAATATCACAAATACAGTTGCATTTCTTACAGAAAAGATGATAGTGGGGAGCGAATGTGGCATCGTATCTTTCGGTGCCGTCGCCCACGTCAAGCTTTAAAACCAAGCCCTCCTCACAAAGACGGGATAAGTTTCGGTAGACTGTGCCGAGACTTATATTCGGAAGCTCCTGCCGAACCTTATCATAAACCCAGGCGGCAGTAGGATGGCTGTCTGTGCCCTCAAGAATATGCAAAATCGACTCTCTTTGCTTGCTGTATCGTTGACCTTTTTGAACATTCATCCTGACACCTCCTAAATGTAAATAGTAATCATTACTGTTTATATTTACATTATAGCAGATAAAAATTATTTGTCAAGACATTTTTGAAAAAAAGTAAAAATTTTTTGAACACAAAAAAGCCCCGATGCTTCGGGGCTTTTGTATACTTATTTATAATTTCTTAAGATATTCAGATTATCAAAGGCTTTGCCTGTGCCAAGAGCCACACATTCTTCGGCGCCGTCTGCAATAATCGTTTTTATGCCTGTTTCGTTCTGGATGAGTCTGCTCATTCCAAAAAGGAGAGCGCCTCCGCCTGTTAATATAATACCTCTTGAACTTATGTCGCCTACAAGCTCGGGCGGGGTTTCTTCCAGAGCGGTCTTGATAGCCTCTACAATAACCGACGCAGTCTCTGCAAGAGCGTCATACATCTGGTCAGAAGTTATCTGCAGAGTTTTCGGCATTCCCGAGACGAGACTTCTGCCTCTTATATCCATTGCAAGAAGCTTGTCGCGCTTTAATACGCAACCGATTTTAATTTTAAGCTCTTCGGCGGTTCTGTCGCCTACAAGAATGTTATACTTTCTGCGGATATATTTCACGATTGCGTCGTCAAATGTGTCGCCTGCAATCTTTATAGATTCGCTGCGCACAACTCCGCCGAGGGAAATAACGGCGATGTCGGTTGTTCCGCCGCCGATATCAACAACCATACTGCCACAGGGTTGAGAGATGTCGAGTCCTACGCCGATGCCTGCCGCGAGGGGTTCTTCAATTAAATGAACTCTGCCTGCGCCCGCTTGCGTAGCGGCATCAATAACGGCACGCTCTTCAACCTCGGTTATACTGCTGGGCACGCAAATAACAACTCTCGGTTTTAAAAGAGTAGACATTATACCGCCCTTGGTTGCGCGTTGAATAAAGTATTTCAGCATACGCTCTGTCACGGTATAATCAGAGATAACCCCCTCTTTGAGCGGGCGTACCGCAACGATATTGCCCGGGGTTCTGCCGAGCATTTCCTGCGCCTCTGTGCCAACCGCCAAAAGACGATTAGTTTCTTTGTCGATAGCCACAACCGAAGGCTCTTTGGCAATAATTCCTCTTCCTTTGACATAGATAAGTATGGAGGATGTCCCCAAATCTATGCCTATATCTTGTCCTAACATAAGTATCTCCTTGATTCGATTAATGTTACAAATATGTTACAAAAAATATAATACAACATTATTTGCCTGATGTCAATATAAGTTGGGAAATTAAAAAGCTTTTCTTTATTTTATTATAAGCTCAACGGGGCAATGGTCCGACCCGAAAATATTTTGATGAATTTTAGCGGAGAAGAGCCTGCTTTGGAGGGCGGCAGAGACGATGAAATAGTCAATGCGCCATCCCGCATTTTTCTCTCGGGCGCTGAAGCGGTACGACCACCATGAATATTCGCCCTCGGCATCGGGGTAGAAGTAACGGAAGGTATCGATAAAGCCGCTGTTTAAAAGCTCGCTCATTTTCCCGCGCTCCTCATCCGAAAAGCCCGCGTTTTTTCGGTTGGTTTTAGGATTTTTTAGGTCGATTTCGTTGTGGGCAACATTGAGGTCGCCACAGAGAATGACGGGTTTTGATGTTTCGAGGGATTTAAGATATGCCCTGAAATCATCTTCCCAACAGAGACGGTAGTCAAGCCTTTTGAGGCCGTCCTGCGCGTTGGGGGTGTAGCAGGTTACAACGAAATAATCTTCAAATTCAGCCGTAATTATACGCCCCTCGGTATCGTGCTCGGCAATGCCCATTCCAAGAGTAACAGAAATGGGTTTTTCTTTACAAAACATAGCTGTGCCCGAATACCCCGCCTTTTCGGCATAGTTCCAGTAAGAGTGGTAGCCTGCGGGCGAAAAGTCGCATTGTCCCTCCTTTAGTTTTATCTCCTGAAGACAGAAGATATCTGCGTCGAGTGACAAAAAGGCGTCTTCAAAGCCTTTTGTAAGGCAGGCACGCAAGCCGTTTACATTCCAAGAAATCATTTTTTTCATATGTATAAATTCCTTTATAAAAGTCTTATGTATCAATTATAACATACTTTCTGGGCGTTTACAACGAATTCCGCAAAACAAAATGCGACACGCTCTACTTATATCTGTCAACAGCCACCATAATTGTCCATATCATTCCAATATAACCGAATATGGAGTAAAGTCCGGCTATAAGATTTGAGAAGCCGTACATCGCAGGTGGGAGTGCGGCAAGACAAAGCACGGCGGCAAAAATAATTCGGTCAGAAGTAGTTTTGATTTTATGGGAAAAGTGAGACATAATACCAAACCCATATGAAACGGCGGTGGTGCATATCGCCATAAAGAGAACCGCGGTATAGGTGCGCTTGCATAGCTTACCGCAGAGAGAGGCAAGGGCGAGCATAGGAAGCTCGCTGTTTCTTATAAAATCAAAGTTTATGCTTTGAACTGTCCAGATAAGCATAATAAGTATACCAATGCAAAAGCCACCACCCACCACCGCACGTCTGACAGAGCGGATGCTCATATCGTTTGCAAGCGGGACAAGCACCGCCCCTGCGGTAACTGTGTTATATGCCGCATAGCATACCGAGGATAGAACGATGCTGCCTCCTGCCATAATATCGGCGGAGGAAAAGGCGGGGACATCGGCAAATAGTGCAGCACAGACCGAAACGAAAAATATTCCGCATATCATAAGAGGAACGAGTATAGTGTTGAGTGTCACAATTCCGCGAAGGTCAAAGCTGAGCGTGATAAAGCATATAGCCGCCATCAAAAGAGCGCCGAAAAAGTCGGGCAGAGGCGAGAGCGCATCTGTAAGGGCGGCGCTCCCCGCGAACATAACAAACAATCCGCAAAACATATATGCGAGCATAAAGATTTTCACGAAGGGAGCCGCCCTGCCTGCTATTGCGGTTATGTAGGAGTCAAAGTCACTGATATTTTCACGTGCAGATTTAGACAGAATCATATAAGCCACCCACATAAAAAGAAAAGTGGCAATCAGCACACCGCTGACATTTGTGTTTGAGGGAAAGTTGAAGTACTGAAGAATTTCTCTGCCCGATGCAAAGCCTGCACCTATAATAAGACCGATGTAAACGGCCGCCACTTTAAAAGCCTTGTTCATATAAATCACCGCCGAAATCAGTATATTAAATTATATAGAAAGGGAAGTGAAATAATGATTGAAAATCAAAATAACCCGTGGTATAATGAATTCAACAAAGCTGAATTCAGCTAAATTCGCGTTCCGCGAGCTAAAAAGCTTGTCGTCTAAATCGTTCACTTGTTTTATAAAGAATATCGAATGATGTCGAAAATTATAGGTTGACAATATCCTGCAATTTGTATATAATATAAATTGTAGGATATATTTATTGTATAAATAATAGGAGGTAGTTGTGAATATAAATACTGAAGAAATTGCAACTATGACAGAAGCAAATCAGAACTTCTCAAAAGTTGCTAAGGTTGCAGAAAATAATGGTCAGGCAGTTATCTTCAAAAATAACAAGCCTAAATTTTTGCTTATTGATCTTGAATCTAATTCATACTTTGATATTACTGATGATGAAAAAATAGATGTGGCGGCAAAAAGAATTATGAACAGATTCAAACCTGCTTTTGAGGAGTTGGCAAAATGATTAAATTGAGCAAAGAAAAGGTTTTGCTATTGCATCAATTAATAGCAGAAGAAACAGGCGGTAGTGTTGGTGTAAGAGATGTTGGACTTTTAGAAAGTGCACTTAATAATGCGTATGCTACATTTGGTGGAGAAGAACTTTATAAAACAAAAGAGGAAAAAGCAGCAAGTCTAGGGTTCTCATTGATATCCAATCATGCTTTTGTTGATGGCAATAAGAGAATAGGTGTATATGCTATGCTGACATTTTTGGAAGCAGAGGGAATAAAAATGAACTGCACCAATGCAGATGTTGTTGATTTTGGTTTGTCGGTTGCATCGGGCAATATGAAATATGATGATATTTTAAATTGGATAAATAAATTCAAGAGATGATTTTTTATCCTGACGTGACATGAGCAATTCACATGATCGTATAAAGGATTTCGAAATAAAAAATATTACTAAGGAAAGGATTAATACTATGAGAGATACGGTAATAGAAACTATAGAACGAGAGAAAATTATTTCAATAATAAGAGGTGTGGATTCAGATAACCTTATTCCGCTGGCTGAGGCTATGTATGAAGGAGGAATACGTCTTCTTGAAATAACATACAGTGCAGACGGAAGTGTAAGCGATGAAGAAACTGCAAAAAATATTGAAATGCTTTCAAGACACTTTGAAGGCAGAATGATTATTGGTGCGGGAACAGTTATAACAGAAAAACAGGTTGAACTTACAAAAAAAGCTGGTGGAAAATTTATAATTTCACCCGATACTTATGAAAGTGTTATAAAGAAAACTCGCGAACTTGATATGGTTTCAATGCCTGGAGCGCTCACTCCAAGCGAAATACAGAGTGCACATAGATATGGGGCTGACTTTGTTAAATTATTTCCAATAACCAATATGGGAGTTGAATATGTAAAAGCTGTTAAGGCACCTCTTTCGCACATAAGGCTTCTGGCTGTGGGCGGAATAAATGAAAGCAATATGGCAGATTATTTAAAAGCAGGAGTATGTGGATTTGGTATAGGTTCAAATATTGTAAATAAAAATCTTATAGATTCAGGGGATTATCACACAATATCGGAACTTGCAAAAAAATATACAAAGGTGATTGCACAATGAGTACATATATAACAGTTGACGGTGGCACAACGAGTACACGGGTGAACTATTTACGAGGTGGAGAAATTCTTGATACAATAAAGCTTGATATTGGTGTAAGAGCAAGTATTGGAAATCGTGATAAGTACATCAGAGCTATAAAAGATGCAATTGATGAGATTGTCTTGAGAAACAAGGTATCGGAAATTAAACGAATTTTAGCATCAGGAATGATAACCTGCGAATTTGGACTTTGTGAATTACCTCACATAAAAGTACCGGCAGGGAAAAAGGAACTACATGAAGCAATGCATGAAACAATCATAAAGGAAATTTCGGATATTCCATTCGTTTTTATTAGTGGAGTTAAAATTATTGGTGAAGATATAGATGATTGTGATATGATGCGAGGAGAAGAAACAGAACTTATGGGTATAATTCAGGAAAAATATGGTGAGTGTATCTACGTTCTGCCAGGTTCACATTCAAAGATAATTAAAACCGACAAGAGAGGACGCATTTTTTCGTTCTCTACTATGATGACAGGGGAAATGATTGCATCATTGTCACAGGGCACGATTTTAAAAGATGCAGTTGATTTAAGAGTTGACACGATAGACAGAGAATATCTTTTAAAAGGATATGAATATGCGCAATCGGCAGGTATAAACAAGGCGCTTTTCAAGGTTAGAATCCTGAAAAATATCTTGAGTTGCTCTAACGAAGAAGTTTATAGCTTTTTTATGGGAATAGTTCTTTGTGATGAGATATTAAACATAATTGAAGATGAAACTAACACTGTTGTGTTAGGTGGCAAGTCACAGATTAAAAAGGCTATGGCGCTAATACTGAGAGAAAAAACCGAAAAGAATATTATTGAACTCGATGAAAAAACTGTTGACTATTCAACATCTATTGGTATGGTAAAAATATATGAGCATACAAGCAAATGATTTTTTATCCTGACTTGACATGAGCGATATGGATATGTCGAATGTTGTCGAGGATAAAAAAAGCCTCCCCCTTGAGGGGAAGGTGGGTTGCGGAGCAACTCGGATGAGGTGGAAATCGTAGGGAATGACCTATGTGTCATTCCGCGGAACGCCACGCAGGGCGTTCCCTACAACACCTCACCACCGCCTACGGCGGAGCCTCTCCTCAAGGAGAAGCCTTTGAACGGTATGCATTTAAACCTTATATATCGCAATGCTTTGCCTCGCATCGATACGAATTCATATCATATCGAGTTTTGCGGGGGAGGGTCTTCGCGACCTTTAGAACAAACATAAAGATTGGAAGGTACTAATGAGTAAGAGCAGATTTAATTTAAAGAGCATCTACAAAAAGACCATAATGATTGCGGTGCCTGTAATGGTACAAAATCTGATTACCAATTTTGTTGCGATGATAGACAACATTATGGTGGGACAGGTCGGAACAGAGCAAATGTCGGGCGTTGCGATTGTAAACCAGATACTTTTTGTGTTTAATATAACCGTCTTTGGCGCGGTATCGGGGTCGGGAATATTTACGGCCCAATTTTTCGGGAAAAGGGATTATGACGGAGTAAGGCACACCCTGCGTTTTAAGCTTATGACCGTATCGCTTTTGACTCTTGTGGGAGTTGCCATTCTCTTATTATTCGGCGATGAACTTATATCTATATATCTGCATGACGCGGGAGGCGGAATAGATTTAGAAAAGACGTTTGGCTACGCAAAAGACTATCTCGGGATTATGCTTCTGGGATTGGTTCCGTTTGCACTTGAGAATGCGTATTCGAGCACTCTGCGTGAGGGTGGAAACGCAGTTATGCCTATGCTCTCGGGAATTGTAGCGGTTGTGACAAACACCGTTCTTAACTATTTTCTTATCTTTGGTGTTGCAGGTTTCCCAAAGCTCGGCGTAGAGGGCGCAGCAATAGCAACCGTTATCGCAAGATGGGTGCAAGCGGGGATTGTTGTTGTGTGGACACATCTGCGCAGAGCGGAATTTTCTTTTGCAAAGGGACTCTACCGCTCTTTCTCTGTGCCGAGGCAATTAGTGGGCAGAATGGTGAAAACGGGAGTTATTCCGCTCATGGTAAATGAGTGTTTGTGGTCAGGAAGCATCGCTACACTTACCCAATGCTATTCTATGCGCGGAATAGATGTGGTTGCAGGGCTTAACATATCAAACACAGTAGTTAATTTGTTTAACGTAATGTTCATTGCTTTTGGTTCGGGGGTATCGGTTGTTATAGGTCAGCTTCTCGGCGCTAATGAGCTTGAAAATGCAAAGAAGTCCGCTCCGGGACTCATTGGCTTCTGCACAGTAATGTGCGCCCTGATAGGCGGAGTAATGGTGGCGTTTTCGACGGTTTTCCCCAATATATATAATACGAGTGCAGACGTAAGAACGCTTGCAAGCACGTTTATTACGATAAGTGCGATTACAATGCCCATTCACGGCGCTCTGCATACGATATATTTTATTCTCCGCTCTGGAGGGAAAACGGGAATAACCTTTTTGTTTGACAGTGGGTTTTCGTGGGGAGTGAGTGTGCCGACAGCTCTGTGTCTGGTTCGCTTTACGAATATGTCGATTATTGGCATATATATCTGTGTTCAATCGATAGAGGCACTAAAATGCATTGTCGGATATATATTGATTAAAAAAGATGTATGGCTTTCGAACATCGTTTCGGGAAAAGCATAATAAAAACGGATGCATTAGCATCCGTTTTATTCTTTATTCTGCATCGGGGTCATCTGCGTCAGGGTTTACGAAAACCTTTGCATCAGAAGTGCTGTTGTTTTTGTTAGAGTTTTTGTTTCTGTGTCTGTCGCGTCTTGAGCGTTTGTCACGACGGCTTTCGGCGGGTTTTTCGTTATCACCCGTCTGTTTGCTCTGAGAGGAGGTCTCTTCGGTAAAGAGAGCCGCTTCGTCAGAGGCGTCTGCTTCAATAGCGGCAGCGGCAGAGTTTGACTGACGGAATGTGAATTCGCCAAGCTTATATGTGGCAAAGCGCACACTGTCGCCTGTTTCAAACTTAACGCGAATTTCACCTTTCAGCGTTGCAACGTCTGCAACAACGCCCTTGCCGTCGGCGGTTTCAACAACCGCGCCCTTATGCGGAAGCTTTTTAAGCATATATTCATACGCGTTCTGCTCGTATTGGAGACAACACATAAGACGTCCGCATATGCCCGAAATTTTGGTGGGGTTAAGGGAAAGACCCTGTTCCTTTGCCATTTTTATCGAAACGGGGTGGAAGTCATCAAGGAATGTTCCGCAACAGAGATATCTGCCGCATATTCCGTAGCTTCCAAGCTGTCTTGCCTCGTCACGTACACCAATCTGGCGAAGCTCAATCCTTGTATGGAAAATTCCTGCGAGAGTTTTAACAAGCTCACGGAAATCTACACGTCCGTCTGCGGTAAAGTAGAAAAGAATTTTGCTTCTGTCGAAGGTGTATTCCACATCTACAAGCTTCATATCAAGGTTGTGTTCACGAACTTTTTCGGAGGCAATAACAAATGCCTCTTTTTCTTTTTCTTTATTTTCTTTAACCTGCGTAAAGTCTGCTTCGGTTGCTATTCGTATAATGGGGCGCAAAGGCGGTACAATTTCAGAATCGTCAACCTCTTTGTTTGCCATTACAATATGACCAAGTTCAACACCTCTGGCGGTTTCGACGAGAACCTGCGTTCCGACAACGAGGCTTTGCCCTTTGGGGTCGAAATAATAAACCTTGCCGGCGTTATTAAAACGCACTCCTATAACTTCTACCATGAATTTCCTCCCAATATTCCGTTGCCATACATTGCATAGCAATCGGGTAATTTGCGTTTTTGCTGATTGCAAACGAATACTTTGATATAATTTCGGTAAACTTAAGTGCCGACTGCTTCGTTATAAGAGAGCAGAACTTTTTAAGCTCTGCCGTCTTGTCGGCATTGACGATTTCACACGTTTCTGACACACCTGTCTTAATATGGAGAACATCGGTTGACCAGCCGAGGATTATATCAAGAATAATGCTTATATCAGACTTGTTTTGCTTTAAAAATTTTATAAAATCATACAGACGGACAAAGCCGCTGTCTGTAAGCTGTATCAAATGGGAAATTACCGTTTCCCGAAGCTCCGTTGCCGACTCGTCATCAGAGAGAGCGACGGCTTTTTTTATACTTCCTCCGCTGAGAATTGCTAAAATTTCTGCCTTGTCTGCGGGAATAGAATAGTTTTTCATAAGATAATCACGAATTTCGGATTTGCCGAGCGGTGACATCCGCAAAAGCTGGGAGCGGGAACGTATCGTCTGCAAAAACGAGTTCGCATTCTCCGCTATGAGAATTATTATGCAATATTCAGGCGGTTCTTCTAAAATCTTAAGCAGACTGTTCTGCGCTGTATCGAGCATTGTGTCTGCGTTTGGGATAATATATATCTTTTTATCTGCCCTGTATGGCTTTATATACACATCGGCTTTCATAGCACGAATAGTATCTACCGAAAGGCTTTTAGCGGACTTGGAGGGATTGAATCTCTCGTTAGTTACAACAATGATGTCGGGATGTGAGTCGGCTGAAAATCCGCCCATATCACCGATGAGTTCTTTTGCGAAAGCCTTAGCGAGAGAGAGTCTGCCGATACCATCCTGACCTTCAAAAATGTATGCATGGTTTATATGCCCGCTCTCTGCTATGTTTGCAAGAAGGCGCTTTATATTATCGTGCCCGATTATATTATTCATATGAGCGCCTCCTTATTTTTAAAATTATTCACAGATAACATCGACATATTCTGCGATATTTCTGCGTGTAATATAATCAATATCCTTTTCGGTTATACGCTGTCCCGGAACCAAAACGGCACAACCCGGCGGACACGCCGAGAGTATACCCGCACTTATTCTGCCCTTTGCCGAGGAGAGCGGGACACTTTCAAACGGCATATCGTTTGAGGTGTATGGCGGATATGCAAGCTCAATATCAGGAAGCGGTGTGGGCGTAGCCGAAGGCTCGCCTTTTATGCGGCGCGTGCCGATGCTGATAAGGTCGTTTGCAAGCTGACGCATTTCCGCTTTAGTATTTACCGCGGTGGGAATGAGTACAACATAACGACTGTCTGCCATTTCGGGATAGATGTTAAATTCATCTATCAAAAGCTTTTCTGCGAGGTAACCGCTTATTTCACAAGATGAGAAATCAACAACAACCCTTGTTATATCACGCTCTGCGGAAAGAGGGTCACTGTCTGCAAAGCGCAAGACAGTCTTTTCGCTTACAGTTTTTTTAAGCTCCTCTATGCTTGCGATAAGACGCGAGAGCTTCAATCTGCCTGCTCCGTTCATATAACGGGCAGACTTATCTAAAGATGCCATCAAAAGATATGACGGACTTGTACTCTGAATCATTAAAAGCGTGCGCTCTAAACGATTTTTGTCAATAATACCGCTCTTTAAATGTAAAAATGATGCCTGTCCGAGAGCAGGAAGAGTTTTGTGGGCGCTCTGTATACAGATGTCTGCGCCCTGTGACAAGGCGGTGGCGGGGAGCTTTTTGCTGAATGAAAAATGTGCGCCGTGTGCCTCGTCGACAATTAAAAATTTGCCGAGCCTGCGGCAAGTGTCTGCAATTGCCCGAATGTTCGAACAAATGCCGTAGTAGGTGGGGCTTGTAATAATCGCCCCGCATATATCGGGATGCTTTGAGAGGTAATAGCTCACCTTGTCTGCAGAAATCCCGACATATAAGCCGCGCTTATCATCAAAATCGGGAGAAATGAAAATCGGTTCTATACCGCCGAGGGTTATAGCTGCAATTACGGCTCTGTGGCAGGTGCGGTCGACAAGAAGCTTGTCCCCTCTTTTTGTGCTGCCGAGGATAGCCGCCCGAAGTCCCAGACTTGACCCACCCGTTAAAAAATAGGTGAAATCTGCACCGAAAACCTTTGCGCAAAAATCCTGCGAGTCCTTAAGAATTCCCGTAGGATTTTGGAGGTTATCAGTACCGCGAAGCTCGGTAACATCGATTGCCGATGCGTTTTTGAAGAAAGATACACCAAGTCCCCGACCGCCTTTGTGGCCGGGGATGTGCATACTTATTTTTTCGGTTTTAGAAAACTTTTTTAAATCCTTAAAAAGAGACATATTTAGAATTTGATACCATTTCTGATATATTCAACAAGATCTTCAATCTTAACTCTTTCCTGTTCCATAGAATCGCGGTGACGAACAGTAACGCAACCGTCCTCTTCAGAATCAAAGTCATATGTTATACAGAAAGGAGTTCCAATTTCGTCCTGTCTGCGATAGCGCTTGCCGATGCTTCCTGCCTCGTCAAACTCACACATAAACTCTGAAGCAAGAGCGGTATAAACCTCGCCCGCTTTTTCAGAGAGCTTTTTAGAAAGCGGAAGAACTGCCGCCTTAATCGGCGCAAGAGCCGGATGGAAGCGCATAACTGTACGAACGTCATTCTTTTCAGCGTCAACTACCTCTTCGTCGTATGCTTCAACAAGGAAAGCAAGAGCAACGCGGTCTGCACCGAGAGACGGCTCAACGCAATAGGGCACGTACTTTTCGCCTGTTTCAGGGTCGTTGTATTCCATCTTCTCGCCGCTGTGCTCGCTGTGCTGCTTTAAGTCAAAGTCGGTTCTGTCAGCGATGCCCCAAAGCTCGCCCCAACCAAACGGGAACATAAATTCGATATCGGTTGTTGCGTTGCTGTAGTGAGAAAGTTCTTCCTGCTCGTGGTCACGCATTTTGATATTATCTTCTGCGATGCCGAGAGAGAGGAGGAAGTTTTTGCAGTAATCTTTCCAATATGCGAACCACTCAAGGTCTGTGCCCGGCTTGCAGAAGAACTCAAGCTCCATCTGCTCAAACTCACGGGTTCTGAAAGTAAAGTTACCGGGAGTGATTTCGTTTCTGAATGACTTACCAACCTGACCTATACCAAAGGGAATCTTTTTTCTTGAGGTTCTCTGAACACTCTTGAAGTTTACGAAAATACCCTGTGCGGTTTCGGGACGGAGGAAAAGCTCGCTCTGGCTGTCCTCGGTAACACCCTGGAAGGTCTTGAACATAAGATTGAACTTACGGATATCGGTGAAGTTATGCTTGCCGCACTCGGGACAAGCAAGCTGATTTTCTTTGATATAGTCCATCATTTTCTCATCGGACCAACCATCTGCGGAAACGCCGCCAACATCTTCGATAAGCTTGTCCGCACGGAAACGAGCCTTACATTCTTTACAGTCCATAAGCGGATCAGAAAAACCGCCTACGTGTCCTGAAGCCACCCATGTTTTGGGGTTCATAAGGATAGCCGCGTCAAGACCTACATTGTAGGGGCTCTCCTGAATGAACTTTTTCCACCATGCTCTCTTTACGTTATTCTTAAACTCAACGCCGAGGGGGCCGTAGTCCCATGTATTTGCAAGACCGCCGTAAATTTCAGAACCGGCATATATAAAGCCTCTGCCCTTACAAAGAGCGACGATTTTTTCCATTGTTTTTTCAGTATTTTTCATTTTGTAATCAACCTTTCATTGAAAATATCTGTATTTACTAATTATAGTACAATATCCTCATAAATTCAAGTGTTATTTCAGCATTTCGGAAATGCGGTGTATAAAGAGTGCAACTTCAACACGGCTTGCGTTACCTCTCGGGTTAATGGTGTTGTTGCCGTAACCGCTCATAAGTCCCGCGTCAACACACGCCGCCATCGCCTCTCTTGCGTAAAAATCAATGCTATCTGCATCGGTAAAGGTATTTAAAACCGCAGTATTGGGGATAGATGTAAGCAGTCCCTCGCGGCTGAGTACTCTGTATGCAAGGGTTGCCATATCCTGACGCATTATGGGTGAGTCGGGGTCAAAGCGGTTGTTTCCTACACCCGATGCTATGCCGAGCGCCTTTGCCATACCGATTTCCTTGTAGTAGTAGCTGCCTGTATAGACATCGTCAAAGTTGTCTTTGAATTCTGCGGTTTTGCCGAGAACCCTCAAAAGAAGAACAGTGTTGTCGGCTCTTGTAATATAAGCGTCGGGGTCAAAGTGGGATTCGCTTCTGCCCCTTATAATTCCCTTTGCGGCAAGCTCGTTTATTGAATCCATTGCCCACCAGTAATCATCCATATCGGTAAACTTATTTTCGTATTCGCCTGTTTCTAAATTGCCATTGCCCGCAAGAGAACTGTTTGTTATGCCGTCGCTTACGGCGGGAGGTGCGGATTGCTGAGGCTTGTCCTCCGACGGAGGAGTTGAAACGTTTTTATTCAGCTCCTGCATCAGTGAATAGATTGACGGATTTAACATAAAACTGTTATAAGCAAAGCAGCAGTAGCCGTCGATAGCGGGGTTTGAGCGTCCGCTTTGAATATGAGCACGAAGCTCGCTCGTTCCGCTCTCACCTGTCCAGGCGGGGAGAGTGCTTGTAACCGTGCGGTAAGCCCCCTCGCCGATATAGAGCTTTACATCTGTGCCCGAAACTACATCAGACCACCAGTCGCAAAGGATATCATAGTCGGCGATTTCGTAGCCGCTGTTCCAGTAGAGCTGGGGCATTATGTAATCAACAATGCCTTTTTTTACCCAACCTCTTGAATCTGCATATATGCTTGTATAAGAGCCGTTGCCTGCGGTATCGCTGCCCTCTGCCATATCGCTCTTGTTTGCCCATATACCTCTTGGACTGATGCCGAATTGTATGTCGGGGTTAATGGAATGGAGCCTTTCGTCGAGAGCCTTTACGAGCGTGTCGACGTTATTGCGGCGCCAATCGTCCTTGTTTGGAAATTTATCTTTGTGGAAAGAGTACGTTGTTTCATCGTCGAAAGAGGCATCGGGATAAAAATAATCATCCATATGAATACCATCAACGTCATAATTTTCCACGATTTCTGCTGCGCCGTCTACAATGAGGTTAATGGAAGCAGAATCACCCGGATTATAGTATAGCTTTCCGTTATTGTCGGTAAGAACAAGACCGGGCGAGGTTACCGCGGGGTTGTCTGCCGACAAATCCGAATTATCGCCTGCAGAATGTGTTATTCTGTAAGGGTTTATCCACGCGTGCAGCTCCATACCTCGTTTGTGAGCACCTTCAACCGCGTACTCGAGAGGGTCAAATCCGTCAGAGGGCGCAACACCCTGCTTGCCCGTCAGATATTTTGACCAGGGGAAAATGTCGGATTTATAAAGGGCGTCGCCACAGGGGCGAACCTGCAAAAACACGGCGTTAAAGCCCATATCGGCACAGTTGTCGAGGATTTCGTCAAGCTCTGCCCGAAGAGCGCCCGCGTCTGTTGTGGGCGCTTTCGGGTAGTCGATGTTGAGAACCGACGAAACCCATACGCCGCGAAGCTCTGTGTCCTCTGCTGCATCAGCAATGCCGCCTGAAAATGCCGAGACGGAAATTGCTGCACAGATAAGGAGCATCAGGATGCGAAGAGCAAAGGAAGTATTTTCGCTGAAAAAACTGTTTCTGTTCATAGTGTTTCATCTCCTTTTATCTTAAAGAATTATCTCAAAAAATGGACAATCCTTAATATATGCATATGAATATTTGTAATATATTTATTCTATGATTTTGTCAAGCTAGGGACAAAAAAATATGTTTTTTCAAAGGCTTCCCCTTGAGGGGAAGCTGTCACGAAGTGACTGATGAGGTGTAGATTG
>CALDQB010000032.1 GCA_937911665.1 uncultured Clostridia bacterium
TGTATCATATTTTTGCAATTTTGTCAACAATGCAATGCTTATCCGTCTTTCCTTCTCCTCGCGTTTTTCAATATACGCTCGGCTTTGTATATTACATCTTTCTTGTACAGACGAAAATCGTTGTATTCTCGCTTTGCTTGATTTATCTCGACAATATTGATCTTGTACTCTCTGTATTTTTCACAAGAGTCGTGACATCCAATATATTTTTCATCGCAATTGTAACACGGCGCATTCATATTTTTTCCTTCACATCCTTCAGCGCAACACCATGCATTTCCAGTTTTGCGTTTATTCCGTCAAGCATTTCAATGCCGAACGTGCTGTTCATGTACTTTGCTTTGTTTTCAAAAGATGTAATGAATTTTTGAAGTCTTGGTGTTTTACCTTTCTGTGCCTTTGTACCGAAACCGAAATCTTCAATCAGAACAAGCATCGCCATGCGCAAGAAAATGTCAGTCGCCATGTTCATTTCTCGCTTTGATATATGTCTTTCTTTTTCTCTTATTTTAGCCTTCATTTCTGTCACCCGAATTTTTAACGAAGTTCCAAATGCACATGCCGATGCTATAAACGGCAAACCACGAAAGAATAATCGCCATATAGCAACTAAACAATGCCGTGAAATATATCAATCTGTATTCAAACATGATTCTCTCCTGCATTTTATATGATTAGGTTTTTGAAAAGTTTTTGAAATATTTTTAATATTTTTTTACAAAGGCAATTCGTCAAGGTCGGTTATATCTTCCCATTTCGGGGCGAAGCAAGAATATTCCTTGTCCTCATACGGATTTGCGGTAACTCTCTTTGACTTTTCGCTGTAATATAATTTTATGGAATTTTCTCCCGTGAGGATTTTACCATTCAAGCGGTTTTTGGTTATCATCAATTCGCTATCGTGTTCCGTTCCGTCCTTCGCTCTTTGATAGTTAAATACAAAAGAAACGGCATTTGTAATATCGCTTGAACCGCTTACGGCATCATTGTCAAAATCTCCCTGCGTTTTCTTTGGGTGAGCCACAAGAATAATTGCAACATCATATTGCTGTGCCAACTTTTCAAGGCTCTTTACAAAAGAAGACTGCTGACGGTATAGGTCGGTGTTTACATCGCAATCCATAGCGGTCATAAGGTTATCAATGCAAACGAGCTTTATGTCATATCGACAAATACTGTCAATAATGACCTTCAAAAGTCCTTCGTACTCATTATCGGTAACGGCTGAATTATCGAAAATGAACGCTTTGTCATAGTACCACTTGTTTATTGCCTTTACGGTATCATCGGTCAAATAATATTCATTGTCGCCATATTCATTTTGCCGTGTAGATACGAACTTGTTTCCTGCAATCTGCAAGTCAAGCCAATTCTTAAAGTGATAGTTTGGCAACTCTCCCGAATACACAAACACCGCATTGTCTTGCTCAATAGCCTCTGCCACGATCTGCGACATAAAGGTTGACTTACCCTCGCCACGCTTACCACTCAACAATATAACGTGTCCTCTTAACAATCCACCGCAAACACGGTCTAACTGCCGTATTCCTGTTTTTATTTTCGGCAAGTCTGTGAGGTTTACCACTTCAACATTTGCCAAACGCTTGACATATTTGACCTCACGCAGTTCAGCATTTTCTACCGCCTTAATTATGGCATCTTTGCCGTACTTCCGCAAAACATCATTTGCATCTTTTTCGCAGAGGTAGTCCTCGCATCGCACACACTTGACTTTTCCCTGTATTCTCTTTTCAAGTGTTTCAATGAGCGTGATTTTGCCTTTTTCGTAATCGCCAAAAACAACGATTTCCTCAAACTTGTTTATCCAATCCCAACAATTAGCCAGCCAAGTAAAGCCCAAAGCACCTGTTGGAACGCTGACAGCGTTTTTGATACCGCACGAAGCCACCGACAAACTGTCAATCTGCCCCTCTGTAATAACAAGCCGTGTAAAGTCCTCACATTGAGCCATACCAAACAAAATTGGCATTGTGTCCTTTTCGCACCATTCCTTGTTTTTGTCCTTTTCTTTGTTAAAATCCATTTTGCGATATTTGACAAACTGCATCACGCCCTGTTCATCATAGAACGGAAATACCAAAATATTGTCATTGTCTTTCTGTACCGTGATTTTATAACGCTTTACAACATCGGCAGAAATGCCCCTCTTTTCAAGCCATTCAATCGCTTTCGGTTTACTCTCAATTTTCGGCTGTGGGAGCTTTCTATATTTTCTTTCCTGTTCATCGTCCAACTTAAAGCCAAAATCTCTTGCCAATTCCACAAAATGACCGTGATAGTCACAACTCGCGCGGAAACACTTAAACGCCCCTGTTTCAAGGTTTACCGAAAATGTTTCTTTATCTCCACCTCCGCCCTTGCATTGAGGGCAATATTTGAAAAACAATTCGTTCCCCTTTTGCTTTGCCTCTGCACCGATATAATTTGCAAAGTCCAAAACGTCGCTTGACTTAAATTCATACATTTTCGTTCACCCCTCAATTATTGTGTTTGCTTAACTTAAAATCTATAATCGGATACCCCGCATCATTCAACGGCTTTCCGCTCAAATCAAATTGCTTTCCATCTCTCAACACATACTGAATGCCCGAATTTTCGTGAATGAAGATTTCCGAGCCGTCGCCCGAAAGGGCAACCGCCCCTCTTTTCTTTTCTTCTTTTCCTTCTTTACATTCTTTATTTCTTTTGTTGTGTTCGGTTTGCTGTTGCTTTGCCGTCGCTGTGCTGTTCGTTTTGCTGTTTGATTTGCCGTTGTTTTGCTGTTTATTTTGCTGTTCGGTTTGCTGTTGCATCGGTGTAATATCAATCGTAAATTTCGGAAAATCGCTTTGATATTTCAGCCAATTTTCAACGGTTATAATAGAATATCTGTTGTTTGACTTGACCGTGATATTGCCGAGCGACTTCAATATGTTTGTTGCACGGTAAATTTTGCCCTCCGACATTCCAATTTGCTGTGAAAGTTTTTGCCTTCCTGTTATGATTTGCCCCCTTTTTAACGGTATAACTTTTCCAAGATATACAACATCATGGTCGTTATAAGCCACGTTACACAAAAGCCAAATCCACACCTTTAACACATCGGCATCGGCGAAAACCGCACTATCAATTATAGAACGGTGTAATTTTATCCAACCCTCCATTTTATTCTCCCTTCACTTCATACGGATATACAATAGCGATATATCCATCGCATACACACTGTTTTACTGTTTCCATCAACGCATCTTCATTGACTATAAATGTCAATGTCAAATCGCTTGGCTCTTGACCGCAGAAAAAGTCCTGCGGATTATGGGTTGCGATAACTTGAAAATACATATAAATTCTCTTTCATGGTATAAAAAAGCCTTACATCTTCCAAGGGTAGTAGCAGTACCCCCGAAAAACATAAGGCTTTCCTGAGTTGTTATTGATTTACAGAACTGCTGTCAGCCTGCTACTCCAACAACAACTCTATTTGCATATATTATTATACCACGCTTCACCCTATTTGTCAAGAGGGATTTTTATTTTTGCAAGAAAACATTTCGTGGCACCTTCCGCCGTGATATTGGCACATAGGAACGAGCAAGCCATCAAATTCGGGGCAAACACCCAAAACCTCATCGCACATCATTTTCACGATCTGCCGTGTTTCTTCGCTTGCCTGTTTGCAAAGTCTCTTGTTTGCTATAATCATCAATTCTTCGGCATTCATATACCAAATCATTTTGACAGGTTCATCCTGCGGTGCTTTTGTTCGGTCGTAATCGCTTTGGCGGTCATTTCTTTGCGACCTTACAAACGGTTGCGCATGAATGTGTCTGCACAGATGAACGCTTACCCAATAAGGCAAATCCAATTCAAAAGCAAACTGCAATACGCGAATAGGGCTATGTCTTGCTTCAAGAATTTTGTGTTTCCATTCTTGCGTTGGTTCTTTTGCCACTTCTTTACCAACCGTCACCAACGTGCAACGCTTAGCAAACATCCAATCTTCATCAGAAGGATATTTAATCAATTTTACCGTCATCGTTCACCTCAAAATAATTAAAAGTATTCTTCCCCTCTCGCATCGGCAAATCTTGCATTTCGGGCATTGTGTTTTCCATAAGCATTGCACCAAGCACATTGAAAGCCGCCGCCGCCAAATGGTCTTCGTCATCGAAACCGCATTGGTATTTAGCGAGATGTCTGCAAGCACTATCAATAAAACTTGAAACGGGGATTCCTTTTCGATAGTTCCAACGATTATATTTTTTCGCTCCGTTTTCGTAATGCCTCGCAAGTCTCAAGATTGATTCCCACGGAATAGAAGCCATATCGCCTTTGTTTTCGTGCATATCTCGAACTGCGCCTGTTTTGAACTCTGTTCTCTGTCCGCTGTCTTTTATCATATCTTCAACTTCCTTTGCAAAGATTTTATTCTTCTCTCATATTCTTCTGCCGATTTTGCCGTCCGAGCGATTTCTGCCTTGATACGTTCATATACTGCATATTTATTCACGGTCTGTACCATCCTACAAGAATATCATACTCATATATGAGACGGATTTGGTCAATCTCGATATAATATTTTCTTTCATCAACAATTATCTTTTTCATTTGCTTCCTCCAAAAAATCCTTGAATTTTTGATATGCTTTCTGTTGGTTTTTGTTCGGCTTATCCGATTTGGTTTTGTAGTCAAGATGTTTTGTGAAAAGGTCAGCAATAAACCTTTGCGTGTTCTTTCTGCCTTGCTCCAATCCATCGTAATACGACCTTGACGGCTTTTGATTATCAAGTCCGTGTTTGCCTTTTCCTTGGCTTCCTGCGGTGGAATTCCGCATTTGGTAACCTGCATTTGCATATTGCTTGATATATTTCTGTTCCATTTCGTCAAGAAGATTTTCGGCAAACTCCAAAAAATGCACCCTGTACCCTGTCGGATTTTCTTCACTCCATAAACCGTGCTTTTTTATCGAAAGGTCTATGTGCTGATACCCCGAAAGATGTTGCGCCAATCTTTGCAAAAGGTGTTTTGCTTGACCTACATACCCAAACTTGAATCCATTTTCTTCTCTTAAAAGAAAATATATTCCGCTTGTATTCGGGCAATTTGGGCAAACCTTTAAAATTCTTTGTTCGTTTGCTTTCTTTATGGCATATATTTGTTTATAGTTCACTTAAAACCCTCCACAATGCCCTTAAAATCGTTTCTGCGGCGATTTATGGCATAGGGATATGTATTTATACCCCCACACCACAAAACCGCTAAAAACCGCCTTAAAATGCGTCAAAAAGGAAGGTCATCCGATGGGTCAAATTCTTCCATATTTGCCGCGGTATCGTTTGCTACTTCTGTGTTTTCGCCCTTGCTACCGCAAAACTCCGCTTCATCAACGACAACGGTTGTGAAATATGTTGTTTTCCCATCCCTTTCGCTCTTGTCAATATGGAGTTCTCCGACAATGGCGATTTCTTTGCCCTTTCCAAAATACTTGCATATAAATTCCGCCGTGTTTCTCCACGCCTCACAACTAATGAAGTCGGTCTTTTCTCGATCGAATCTGCGGTTTACTGCGATGGCGAATTTTGTAACGGACACTCCGTTCGGGGTCTGCTTCAAATCGGGATTGTTAGTGAGTCTGCCTTTCAAAATAATCTTGTTCATTTTTGTTCTCCTTCGTTTTTTGATCTTTTAATTCCACATTCTTTGCAAAGATGTACGCCAAATTTGTTCTTGGTTCGGGTTGCCATAGATGCGTCAACCAATGCTCCGCAATCAGCACAAACATATTCCTTGATATCCTCCGGCAGATCCTCTCCTGCGTAGATATACAAACCAAGCCCAAACATAGCGAGATTTTTTACAAGGCATCTCATAACTGCCTTGTTAATGTCGAACATAGAAACCGCCTCAACGGTTTTATCTCCGTTTTTTGTGCTATATGTATATGCGTTCAGTTTCATCGATTTGTTTGCATTGTCCATTACAGGAAGCCACATTTCATAGGTAAGACCGCCAGCCGTTACCGATGTGTAAACCATATAGCCGATCTGTTCGTCGCCGAAATAGCATCTTCCACATTCGTCTTTTTTGACTTCATAGGTCGCATCGGGATAAATTTTCTTAAACTCTGCCCATGCATAAGACCAAGTTAGATATGAAAGACCCTGCTTTTTTTCGACATATTTGTTTACATCCAACGAATACAATTCTTGAAATTTTTCTCTAATTTCTGCGCACATATCAATTTACCTCCTCGAGCGGGCACATCTGCCCAACGTGTTGATGCGGAAAAGCCACAGGCTGTTTGTTCAACTGACACATTCTCTCGTTACTGGAAAGGTACGGACAATGTTTGCAAGCGATCTCTGCCCGATCCTTGTAGTCAATGGGAAAATAAACAGTTACAATGCAGTTCGCCTTGACATATCCTTTCACTCCGCTATCAAAGTTAGCCATGTTTTTACCTCATTCTTTCTTTGTTTTTAATTACTTGACTTCTTCATGAAATCTTTCAGAACCAATCTCGCAAACGCCGACATCGAAATTCCCATTTCGCCAGCGGCTTTTTGCACCATCATTTTTTCCTCCTTTGACATTGGAACACAAAGGGTGTTTTGTCGGATTTCGTCCCGATTAGTTTTTGCTGTCTTCATTCTTTTTCACCTCCTCCGCAAGCCTTTCCGCGAACCATTCGCGGTCATATTCAATGAATCTTTCACAATCGGATTCTACTTGCTTTTTCGCATATTCTTTTCTTAATTTAAGCGCGTTCAACAAAATCAGTTCTATATCTTCTTTTGTAAAAACAGAAGCAAGAAAGCAATTTAGTTCGATACTGTCGGTATCATTTGCACCGATCTTAAAATGCATATCAACGTCATGCTGATATGTTTTGATGCAGTCTTCACAAACGCCGGATGTTAACTCGCTTGAAAGATGGTTTTCACCGCAAATGTCACACTCGACCGTGTCTTCATAGTCTCCTTCGCAGATTGGGCAACCGCTCATTTTTTCATAAAACGGAATTCCAAAATGCTCTCCTCGGCTTTCTTCCCATGTATTAAGTTCATATTCCGAGAAAACGTGTCCGCATTCCACACATTTCAACATTTCAATTCCTCACCTCGATTTCTCTCATGATGCTGTCGATCTCCCGATCCATCTGCTCAAATGGATTGTTTGCGATGCTTGACTTTTCGACAAAAACAAGCGCGTGTTCATCGTTGGTAATGTACTGTACAGTAGTGATTTCATGTGTCATAATTGTATCCTTTCTGCGGGGTTTGACCGCCCCGCTCGGTTTTGATTGTGGTTTATCGTGTGGCAATGATTCTGTTCACTTCTTCAATGGTTGCTCTTGTAGCCGCATTGCGATTATCGCCCTCAACAAATACCGTGTAGTATTTTCCTTTCTGTGTCATCGCTTCGGTGACTGCAACCCGTTTACCGCTTGCAGATACTGCCGAACCGCTCCGAAACATTCCGTTCTGTTTCCATTTAATTTCGTTTGTCATTTTACTTTCTCCATTCATTGTTTGGGGTGTTCCCCTTTCGTTGTATATATTATAACACACATTTCCTGTTTTGTCAATAGGTTTTTGCAATCTTTTTCAAATTTTTTTGAAATATTTTTTCAATAAAAAAGAGCGGCAGATAACCCTGTCGCTCCTGTTTGTTATTTATTCAATTTTTCGATCATCGAATGGTAGATTTTGCGTTCTGCCTCATTTTGCGTACTTGCATAAACGGAACGGCAAAACTCCAAAATTTCAACCATCAATTTTTGCAAGTTTGCGGTGTTGTGTTCGTCTTTGTACTTTTGTAAAGCGGGGAAGATATCGGCAATCTCGCTGTAAGCATCTTTCTGTTTTTCGAGTGGACTATCTTCAAATTCTTTCGACTTTACACCGCCCTGTGTTTGGGTTAGTCCCTTTCCAGCTCTCTCATACACTTTTTGAGAGCCTCGCGTTGCTTTGGGTCGGCGTCCTCCATCATAGAACCGAGTTCACGCATCATCCAGTCGGAAGCTTCGTCACGAGAATATCCGCCTTGGCCGCCTCTCTCGTAAGACGAACCGCCCTCATAAGAGCCGCCCTCGGAGGAATATCTGCCCATAGAGTCGCGCTTTGCGTTTCTGCCTCTGCCTCTACGCTCGGAGTACATCATATCGTCATCGTAAGACGAACCGTGCATATAAGAGCCGCCTCTGCCGCCTCTTGCCTCAGAATATCCATCTTCCTCTTCGAGCATCATTATTTTGTCGATGTTCTTGATAGTGTCGGTGAGCTTGTGGATTTTTTCAAGGGAATTTGCGGTAATATCACCGCTTTTGCCAAACTTGTCAAGCTCCTCACAAAGAGCCTCTTTTAATTTTTCAAGATGTTTCATAGTTTTCTCCTTTCTCACGCTACACGGTCAAAGATGATGTTTGCATTAGTAACATCAATCGCCGTGCCATCGCTGATATTTTCAACAGAAACTGTAACGCAACATCCGCAAGGAATAACGATAAAAGTAGTAAGTGAAACATTGAAGAAATCGCCAATCGCCGCTGGCGTAACCGTTGCAACGGCATTTTGCAATGTTTCTCCATCCTCTTGAAGTGCTACACTTATCGCGCCCAAAACACCACCGTCATCCGCAGGTGCTACCGCTATATTTGCATTAAAAGTAACTCTGTAAACAGTCTTGCAAGCGTTTCCTGCTCCTTTGAGACGGAACACGCCAGAGCCGCTTCTGTGTGTGATATATCCCTTTTTACAAGCTCTATCGCCGTCAAGGAATATTACATTTTCATCCTCTGCAATCGTCTGCACGAGGGGATAGCTATATTCAGCCGCCATAATAAAATCTCCTTTTCATAATAAAATAGAGGGGAGCAAGTGCCTACTTTGCACACTCACTCCCCGAAAGTCATTATCGGGCAGTAGATTTATCGCCCGAACATCCGCTAAATGCGAAAGTAGTCAATCTTTTATCTAATTTTAGAAACCGCCGCCGCAAGTATTGCAAGCGGGCTGAACCGCATAATTGTAGCAACAATTAGGGTTGGGAACTACATACGCAGGAACGGGGCAATCTCTGCCAAGTCTGCGAATAAGCTCTGCGGTCTGTGCTTCCTGATTTGCGGTAATAAATGCGTTCTGCGCAGATTGAGAAGCCGCAAATTTGAGAGACTGGTTCTCTGCGGTCAGCGTTGCAATCTTATCCTGAGTCAAAAAGTCAAGAATTGCTCGGCTGTTTGCATTCGCATTGTCAATCACATCTCTTGTGGTGTTCTGAATAGTGTTCTGAATTGCACAAGTGTTGGTTGCGTTCTCATACTTTACGCCATCAATCGCTCTCTGCGTTGCGCAGCAACAATCGGAAAGCTGATGAGAAAGTCCGTTAATTGCGCCCTGCGTGTTGTAACCATTCTGAAGAATAGCCGTGTTTATGCCGTTGAAGCCCTGACAAAGCGAGGAGTCAATGCCGTTAATTCCCGAAAGAACCGCAGAATTGTTGAAGCCTGCCGCAAGGTCAGCTTGTGTAGCACAAGGTGAGCCACAGCCGCCGCCAAAACCGCCACCGAAGCCGCCAAAACCGCCGAAACCTCTACCACCGTAGCCGAAAAGAAGCAGAATGACAATCCAAGCCCAATCGTTGCCGAAAATGCCGTTATTGCCATAACCGCCGTTGGAATCTCTACCAACTGCGTATCCTGTTGCGAAGTTAGAATCTTCCATCATTATTTTTTCTCCTT
>CALDQB010000033.1 GCA_937911665.1 uncultured Clostridia bacterium
TTGCTTTGGTATTCTATTCTTTCGGGTAATGATGTGAAGAACAATACATTTTGTGATTTTGATGAAGAAATTTCAAAGACAGAAATTGAAATAGCAAAAGAATGTGTTGCAGAAATCTGCGGTATTTAAAACATACAATTTTTGTTCTTAACTTGTCACAAACCTTGTCATCTAAATTATACAGTCTTTATAGTAAGAATGTCGAAGATTCTTGAAAGGAGAAAAAGAAAATGAACAATTATATAGAAAAGGTTACCGTTTCTATAGAAGAAGCTAAAGAAAAAATTAAACACTTAATTGCGGAAGATTCGCTTGTGTTTCCCATATTTACTGATTTACATACCGAAGATATTGACCATGAGTATATGAAAAGACTTATTCCGGTGTTGGAAATTATAACAGATAATATTGACTACGATGCCGTTATAAACCTTGGCGATAATTTTGGAATGCTTGGACGTAATATACATATAACAAATGATGACCTAAAGGCTCGCTTTGAAAGAGTGTTTGACGCGGTGTATAAAGCAACAAAGCATCCTGTGATAAATGTTAATGGAAACCACGATGCACCCGGAACAGACTTCTTTAACCCTGATTTTTGGAATAGCATTGTAAAATACAGATACGGCAACACGATGGCGGTTTATGACGATAGCGGTTGCTATTATTATATTGACTATGAAAAGGCCAATGCGAGACTTGTAATTCTTTCTCTCCCGTATGATTCCGATATTGAAAGCGAAATGCCAACACCAATATGGGGATTTGGAAAAAACCAGCTTATGTGGCTTAAAGAAACCGCATTAAATACCGATAAGGATGTAATCATTATTTCTCACGTACCATTCTTTTATGAATATACGGGTGATATGGAATCGACACTGGGAGTATGGACCGGTAGCGAAGCAAAGGTATCATATATTTCAGCTCTTTGCGGTTGGATTGAAGATGTTGACGAGGCAGTAGAAATCATAAAAGAATACGATAATCGTCCCGACACAAAACTTGTTGCATGCCTCAGCGGTCATATGCATTTTGATTCCTTCTGGCTTCCCGATGAAGAAAAGAACGGCATAAAGAATCCGTTGCCATGTCATCAGGTTGTTACTACTGCAACATGTTTTACAGAAAACGTAGAAAGTGAAATAGGAATAAGTATTGATATTGCAGTGTGGACTCCGTCAAAAAGAGAGCTTAATATGATTCGTATAGGCGATGGTGAGGATAGAAATTTAATTTGTTAATTGATTTTTATGTGTTGAATTCAGAACAAATCTTGGCATCCAGTTTATACAGTCTTTATAGTAAGAATGTATAAAATGAGGAAGAGGTTTTTATATGAGAGAAATGTTGTGGAACGGATTTAAACGAATTGATTTTGAGTTTGAGGGAAGAGAAGCTATACTTGTTTTCCCTCAAGTTTCTAATAGGAATAAAAAATGGATGATTAAAACTGAATATTTTGATGCATTTCCCAATCTTGAGATAGAAATGATTAAAGGAGGATGGCACCTGGCATATATAAAAAATATTACGCGTTGGTGTCTTGATGAAGATCTTGATTTGAAAAAACGTTTTGCAGATTATCTAATTACTGAATTTGGGTTACATAAAAAATGCGTGCCTATCGGAATGAGTTGTGGTGGACTTATAGCATCTAAATTTGCGGCAAGGTATCCCGAATATGTGCAAGCATTGTATCTTGATGCACCGGTTATGAATTTTTTGTCTTGTCCTGCAGGTATTGGTAAGGCTGGAAATGATATGATGCAGGAATTTATAAATGCAACAGGAATGAATCTTATTGATTTGATAAATTATAGAGAAAATCCGGTCGATAAGATGGACATATTAATTCAAAACAATATTCCTGTTATAATGGTGTACGGAGATTCGGACGATGTTGTACCTTATGATGAAAATGGACAGATTCTTGAAAAATACTACCGAAAAAACAATGGGAATATAGTTGTGTTTGGAAAAGAAAATTGTGGTCATCATCCCCATGGTCTTATTGATAATACATCTATAATAGAGTTTATAGAAAAAGTTTGCGACTAAAAATCAGTATAGTATGGTTTTCTGTTCCAACCTGCTATGAATAATTGCTAAAAAGGTTTGGCATCAAGATTATACAGTCTTTATAAACTTTGATATACAAGGGATAAAAAAGCCTTCCCCTTGAGGGGAAGGGGGACCGCTTGCGGTGGATGAGGTGGAAATTAATGACGATTGCTTCGCAATCTACACCTCATCAGTCACTTCGTGACAGCTTCGCCTCAAGGGGAAGCCTTTGAAAAAACATATTTTTTTGTCCCTAACTTGAAAAATCATATAAAAGATGCCGAAATAAAAATGTCTCCCCTGTGTAAGGGGAGGTGGGTTGCGAAGCAACTCGGAGGGGTAGGATTGTAGGGCACAGCCTTTAGGATGTGCCGCAAATAGACAATAACGCTTTGCTGGAAAGCGCCAAACCCTACAACAATAATACAAAACTTGGAAGGACATGATTATGGAGCAGAAAACGCTTAAAACACTTGAATTTGATAAAATACTTTCAACTCTTGCTGAGTTTGCCAAAAACGATGCTGCAAAGGCAAAGGCAAGGGCTCTTTTGCCGACCGCAAATTTTTCTGCTGCAGAGCAGATGCTCCTTGAAACAGACGCGGCGGTTACCATAATTCTAAAGTATGGCTCGCCCGAGCTTGTCTATATAAATGACATAGGCGAAACGCAAAAGAGGCTTTCGGTCGGAGCGGGACTGTCGATGGCAGAGCTTTTAAATATCGCGCGCATTTTCAAGGGTGCGCGCATAATCAAGAAATATACGCCCGAGCAAACGGGAATTTTATCAGGCTATGTAGAAGAGCTTGTGCCAGACAAGAGCCTTGAAGAGCGGATATTTTCCTCAATTATATCAGAGGAGGAAATGGCGGATAATGCAAGTGCAGAACTGTCTTCAATCCGCAGAAAAATGCGAAATTCCTCGGCTAAAGTAAAGGAGACTTTGGATTCGATGATACGTTCACAGCATTATCGCAAGCTTTTGCAGGATGCAATAGTAACTGTGAGAAACAACCGCTATGTTATCCCTGTAAAAGCGGAGTATAAGGGTGATGTACGCGGTATTGTCCACGATATGTCGTCATCGGGTTCGACTCTGTTTATAGAACCCGAGGGCGTTGTTAACGCAAATAACGAGCTTCACGAGCTTGCAATCAAAGAGCGTGCCGAGATAGAACGCATTTTAGCGGAGCTTTCTGCCGAGGTGTCGGAGCTGACCGAGGAGATAGGACTGAATTTCGATACACTTATACATCTTGATTTCGTGTTCGCAAAAGCAAGGCTTGCCCTCGATATGAAGGCGGTTATGCCTGTTCTTAACAAAGAGGGGAGAATGCTGATTAAAAAGGGCAGACATCCGCTCATAGACAGGAAAAAGGTTGTTCCTATTGATGTCGAGCTTGGACACCGCTTTGATACCCTTATAGTTACGGGACCAAACACGGGCGGAAAGACTGTTGTTCTTAAAACAATCGGACTTTTCACTCTGATGGCGCAGGCGGGATTGCATTTGCCCGCGGCAGAGGGGACAGAAATATCAGTATGCCCTGATGTATTTGCGGATATAGGCGATGAGCAAAGCATAGAACAGAGCTTATCTACGTTCTCGTCACATATGAAGAATATTGTTGATATAGCAAATAAGGCAGAGAGAGGGTGTCTTGTCCTCTTTGACGAACTTGGTGCAGGAACTGACCCGATTGAGGGAGCGGCTCTCGCCACTGCTATAATTGAAGAGTTTCGTGCTATGGGCGCATACATTGCTGCGACTACACATTACAGCGAACTTAAAATTTACGCACTCTCTACCGAGGGTGTAGAGAATGCGTCTTGTGAATTCGACGTTACTACGCTTAGCCCGACATACAGATTGTTAATAGGTGTCCCGGGTCGCAGTAATGCCTTTGCAATTTCCGAGAAGTTGGGACTTTCTAAAAAGATAATCGACAGATCAAAGGATATGCTCTCTGAAGAGAATATAAGATTTGAGGATATTTTGTCGAGAATTGAAGAAAACCGAATTTCTGCCGAGCATAACTTTGAAGAGACAGAGAAATTGCGCCGCGAGATAGAGGAAACGCGTGCGGCACTCAAAGCAGAGAAGGACAAAATCGAAAAGGAAAAAGACAAGATTTACGACAGAGCAAGGGCAAAGGCTGAAAAGATAATAGTAAAAGCCCAGACAGAAGTAGAAAAAATGCTTGAAGAAACCCGTGAGGTGCAGAAAAACCGAGAGGAAAAGGAAGCACTTCGTCAAATGCAGGAAATCAGGCGTGAACTGGGCTTAAAGCTTAAAAAGAATACGCCGCCGAAATCTAAAGAAAAGAGCAAGGGAACAGGCAAGGCGGTGAATTTGAACACCTTAAAGCTTGGGGCAAGCGTTATGATAAACGACCTTGGCGATAAGGGAAGTGTTGTTTCGATAAATAAAAAGGATAATACGGCGGTAATTCAGGTGGGTATAATGAAGATAACCGCTAAAGCTGAAAATCTCTCTATGGCAGACGATGATGCGACAGACCAGAAGAAGTACAGAAGCCAAAGGAGCGGAAGCAGCAGTTTGAGAAGTGGCTCGGTAAAGAACGAAATTGATCTTCGCGGAATGTTGCTTGAAGAGGCAAGACTCGAAACAGATAAGTTCCTTGACGAATGTCAGATGGCGGGCTTGAGTACCGTCAGCATAATTCACGGTAAAGGAACAGGCACTCTTCGCAGCGGTATACAGTCTATGCTTCGCAAGCATCCGCACGTTAAAAGCTTCAGGCTTGGAACATTTGGAGAGGGTGAAAACGGAGTTACGATAGTCGAACTTAAATAACCGCTTGGTGTTCCTTACAAAAAAGTTCTGGCAATTTTAGGCATATTTAAAGAAAATTCAAAAAACTATTGTAATTTTTTCTGAAAAGTGTTACAATAAAATTTGTGAAAAAATGCACATTCGTGCAGGTAGTACAGAATCAGGAGAAAGAGTTTATGTTAAAGAAAAAGTGGCTGCTAAGAGAATTTGACAAACAGCGTGTTCTGGAGATTTCCAAGAATTTCAAGGTTTCTCCGCTTACGGCGATAGTTTTATACAACCGCGGTATAAGAAATGATGATGAAATCTCTATGTTTCTCGAAAGAAACGTAGAGGGTATGTATGATCCTTTCCTTATGCGTGATATGGACAAAGCGGTTGAGCGTATATTGGCAGCAAAGACCAACAATGAGAAAATTACGATTTACGGCGACTATGACGTTGACGGCATCACTGCTATAGCCATTCTCTATAAGCACCTTTGCGAAATGGGTATTGTTGTTGATTATTATGTTCCTGACAGAATGCAGGAGGGTTATGGCGTTAACCGTGACGCACTTGATAAAATCAAAAGTGACGGCAGCAGCCTTATTATAACAGTTGATACCGGTATAACTGCAGTTGAAGAATGTGAATATGCAAGTTCTATCGGACTTGATGTAATAGTAACCGACCACCACGAATGTAAAGAGAAGATACCGCAGGTTTATGCGGCTATCGACCCTAAGAGAAAGGATTGCAGTTATCCGTTTAAGAGTCTTGCGGGTGTCGGTGTGGTATTTAAACTCATTCAGGCTCTCGACGGCAATAAGTCGCTTCCTGATTTAATGGAAAAGTACGCAGACCTTATGTGTCTTGGTACTGTTGCGGATATTTCACCGTTGGTTGACGAAAACCGTATAATAGTTACAGAGGGTCTTAAGAGATTTAACGAAACAAAGAATATAGGATTAAAAGCTCTTATTGATGTTTCTACAAATGGCAAGGCGATTACCGCATCTACCATAGGCTATATTATAGCCCCAAGAATAAATGCCAGCGGACGCCTTGGCTGTGCTTCAAGAAGTGTAGAGCTCTTCCTTACCGATGATGTGGAAAAGGCTCATAAACTCGCAGATTCTCTGTGCGAGGAGAATTCACTCCGTCAGCAGACAGAACAGAAGATGTTCAAAGAGGCTCTTGATTATATCGAAAATCATCCCGAAATTAAGGATGATAAGATTATAGTTATTCCCCACGAGAATTGGCATCACGGCATTGTGGGAATAGTTTCTTCAAAGATAACCGAGAAGTTCTATAAGCCCTCAATTTTGTTTGCTATTGACGGGGACGAGGCGAAGGGTTCAGGCAGAAGTGTTACAGGCTTTAACCTCTTTGGAGCACTTGAGAGTTGTTCTGATTTGCTTGAAAAATTCGGCGGTCACGAATTGGCGGCAGGTCTCACAATCAAGGCGGAAAACATCGCCGCATTCAGAGAGAAGATTAACAATATCTCTAAAGAGAGTATAAGTGAGACGATGCTTGTACCCACAATTATGCTCGATGCGGCTATTAAAGTTCCTTACATATCACTTGACACAGTTTATGATATAAACAGACTTCAGCCGTTTGGTGTTGACAATCCTAACCCGCTTTTCGCGGTAAGAAACATCAAGATTCATAAAATAAGTGTTATGAGTGACGGAAAGCATCTGCGTATGACGCTCTTAAAGGATGGCAAGTATTTGGATTCCGTCGGATTTGGAATGGGAGAGTACTATCACCATCTTGAAGAGGGCGACTTTATTGATGTTGCGTTCTCGCTTGATATAAATGATTATAAGGGATTCCAGAATGTTCAGCTTATTCTTAAGGACATAAAAAAAGCGGATGAGAAAGAATAAGGACAACCACCTTGATTAAAGGAAATATCAAGATTTTATAAGCCGGCTGTCCGCCGGCTTTTCTTGACTTAAAGATGTTGAGAATGGGGGGATAAGTATGAGTAAAGAGATTTTTAATTTAGAAACTTTGCTTGCGGTGCTTAAGAAAAACAACAAAGCAGAGGATTTACAGCTTGTGGAAAAGGCATATCTCTATGCTGACGAAAAGCATAACGGACAGAAAAGAAAATCGGGCGACCCTTATTTTGTGCACCCTGTTCGTGTTGCTCATACTATTGCAGAGCTTGGACTCGATGCTAAATCGGTCTGTGCGGCACTTCTTCACGATGTTGTGGAGGATACAGAGGTAACTTTAGAAGAAATCGAAAAAGACTTTGGCGAGACCGTCGCTATGTTGGTTGACGGCGTAACCAAGCTTGGTAAAATTCCCACTCATTCAAAGGAAGAACAGCAGATAGAGAATTTGCGCAAGATGTTTTTTGCTATGACAAAGGATATAAGAGTCATAGTGATAAAGCTTGCGGACAGACTTCATAATATGCAAACTCTTAGGTTTATGGGAGAAGAGAAGCAACGTATGATTGCAAGGGAAACCCTTGAGGTTTATGCTCCGCTTGCTCACAGACTTGGTATGTCTAAAATTAAGTGGGAGCTTGAAGATATAGCGCTTCGCTTTATAGACCCGATTGGATATTATGAAATTGTAGACAGTATCTCTCAAAAGAGAAGTGAGAGGGAAAAATATATTGATGATATAATCAGTATTTTAAAAGAAAGATTAGCTGAAATGCTCGGCATCACTCCGCATGTCGAGGGAAGAGCAAAGCATTTTTACAGTATATACAGAAAGATGTTTATGCAGAACAAGTCGATAGATGAGCTTTATGACTTGTTTGCGGTAAGAATTATTGTCGATACAGTGGCAGAGTGTTATGGCGTACTCGGAATGGTGCACGAACTTTTCAAGCCTATCCCGGGAAGATTTAAGGATTATATTGCGATGCCAAAACCCAATATGTATCAGTCCTTGCATTCAACGCTTATCGGTCCGGGCGGAACTCCTTTTGAAATTCAGATAAGAACGTGGGAAATGCACCACACCGCAGAGAACGGAATTGCGGCGCACTGGAAGTATAAAGAGGGCATAACGGGCGAGTCTGAAATGGACGGAAAGCTCGAGTGGATAAAGCAGCTTTTAGAGCTTCAGACAGAAACAAATGCAGAAGAATTTATGCAGGCACTTAAAATCGATATGTTCAGCGATGAGGTGTTTGTGTTTACACCAAAGGGCGACGTTATAAGTCTGCCGATTAACGCAACACCGATTGATTTTGCATATGCTATTCACAGTGCGGTCGGCAATCGTATGACGGGGGCAAAGGTAAACGGAAAGATAGTAACCCTCGATTACAAGCTGAAAAACGGCGATATTGTTGATATTATAACAAGTAAATCAAGTGCGGGTCCAAACCTTGACTGGATAAAGATTTGTAAAACTTCACAGGCAAGGAATAAGATAAACCAATGGTTTAAAAAGGTAAACCGAGAAGAAAATATCGTAAAAGGCCGCGAAACGTTAGAACGCGAGATGAAGAAGTGTTCGCTTCCTGTTAAGTTCATTGATGATGAAAATATGATGCGAGGAATGCTTCGCAAATACGGCTTTAATGATATTGAAGATTTATATGCGGGAATAGGCTACGGAAGTACAAATGCCAACCGCTTTATGACAAGGTTCAAGACCGAGTGCAAAAAGCTTGTGGTTCAGGACGATAGCATCATGCCCGAAGAGCTTATACCTATGGTTGTCAAGACAGACTCAAAGGGCGGAAGCAACAACGTAATAGTAGAGGGAATAGAAAATTGTCTGACAAGATTTTCTCATTGTTGTAACCCTGTCCCGGGCGATAAAATAGTAGGTTATGTTACAAGGGGCAGAGGCGTTGCCATACATCGTGCCGATTGCATCAATATGATGAATGCAATGAGCAGCGACAGAGAGAGTACAAGGTTTATAGGCGTCCGTTGGGCAAATGAAACAAACGCAAGTTTCCAGTCATCACTCAATGTTAGTGCTACAAACCGCGACAAGCTTCTTCTTGATATTATGGCGGCGGTAGCGGAACTTAAGATTGCAGCTACAAATGTTAATGCGAGAACGGGCAAAAACAATCTTGCCCTTATAGAACTTACGCTTGAAATATCGGATACTGCACAGCTTGAAAAGGCAATAGCACAGATAAAGAAGGTGGACGGCGTTCTGTCAATTGTACGCCGCAGACAGTAGAGAGGGATTTTATAATGAAAATTTACACCCTTATGCTTGGCGAGCTTCAAACCAACTGCTACTTATGGGCAGACGAGGCTACGGGTAACGCTATGGTTATTGATGCGCCCGACTCGGCAGACAGAATAATTGAGTTTGCCGATAATCACGGGCTTAAAATAACGGATATAATAATAACTCACGGGCACTTTGACCATATTCTTGCGCTTTCTGAGCTTAAAGAAAAGACGGGTGCAAGGTTGTCGGTCTTTGAGAAAACCGTGCCGTTTCTCTCTAATAGCTCGCTTAATCTTGCCTATCATATGGGAATGGAATGTGAAAGCGTAGAGGCAGATGCTCTGCTCTGTGACGGAGATGAGATTGATTTTTACGGAAATAAGATAAAAGTTATAAACACCCCCGGACATACAAGTGACAGTATATGCTTGTATGCAGACGATACACTTATAAGCGGAGACACTCTGTTTTGCCGAAGCGTAGGGAGATGGGATTTCCCAACGGGAAATATGCAGGAGGAGATACGTTCGATTAAGGAAATTTTGTTCTCATTGCCTGACAGTACCAAAGTTTTCCCGGGTCACGGGGCAGCAACAACAATTGGAGAGGAGCGTAGGGGAAACCCGTACTTAATATGACGGAAGAAGTTAAAAAACCGTGGGGTATTTTAACGGGAATACGCCCGTCTAAAATTGCGACAAAGTTGTTGCTGGACGGTATGACGAAAAGTGATGCGGTAGACTATTTCATAAACGAATATGGAACAGACAGAGATAAGGCGTGCCTTGCCGTAGATGTTGCGCGTGCAGAGATGCCCATTCGTGAGGGAATGTATAAAGACGGGGTAAGCCTTTATATCGGAATACCATTTTGCCCGACAAGATGCCTTTATTGCTCGTTTGTAACCTGCGGAACAAGACAGGCGGCACGGCTTATTGATGAATATATAAAGATGCTGAAAAGAGAAATATCACATACGGCAAATATTTTAAAAGAGGCAGGAGCGAGAATAGAAACTGTCTATATCGGCGGAGGCACCCCGACAACCCTGTCGGCAGAATTGCTGAACGAGCTTATATCGCATTTGTATGCGGAATTTGATTTGAGCAATTGCCGTGAGTTCACGGTTGAGGCGGGGCGTCCTGACACAGTTACAAGGGAAAAGTTAGAGGTTTTAAAAAAGCATAACGTCAGCAGAATAAGTATAAATCCGCAGACAATGAACGAAGAAACCTTAAAGATAATTGGCAGAGCACATACTCCAAAGCAGATACGCGAGGCGTTCGCTCTTGCAAGAGATTGCGGATTCGATAATATAAATATGGATGTTATTGCAGGACTGCCTGGCGAAAATCTTGATATGTTTAAATATACACTTGAAGAAGTTGAGAAACTCTCTCCCGAGAATACAACCGTGCATGTGATGAGCATAAAACGCTCCTCTCGTCTGCATGAGTATCTTAATGAGTATCAGCTCCCCGATGGTGATACGGTTTCGTCGATGGTTGATTATGCCTATGAGTTTTTGGGGAATAAGGGAAAGCATCCGTATTATATGTACAGACAAAAAAATCAGCTGGGCAACCTCGAAAACGTAGCCTATGCAAAGCAGAGCTTTGACAGTCTTTATAACGTCTACATAATGGAAGAGATACAGAGTATAATTTCGCTCGGATGCGGAGGAGTAACAAAGACGGTTGACAGGTCTATCGACAGAATAGAACGCATTTTCAATGTAAAAGAGCCGAAAGACTATATCGAGAGAATTGACGAAATGCTCGAGAGAAAAAACCAGCTTAAAAACCTGAAATTTTTATAAAAAGATATTAAAAATCAAAACCTCTCAAATGCAAAATGCATTTGAGAGGTTTCTCTTATACAATAAGTATTTTATTTAGCATATCCTGCCACTCGCGGACTTTTTCTTTGTCCATTGGTGGTATGTCTCCCAACGGGTATTTTAAGCCAAGCTTTTCATATTTGTTTACTCCAAGAGTATGATATGGCAAAAGCTCGATTTTTTGTACACGCGGAATACACTTTGCCAGATGCCATATGTCCATAATATAATCAAAATTATCATTTATGGTAGGAATGATAACCGCACGAAGCCATACATCAGGGCGGACTTCTTTGATTTGTTCGAGAAAGTTTTCAAAGGCACTCATCTCAACGCCTGCGATTTCCTTGTATCTGTCAGGGTTAATATGCTTTATATCAAGCATTATAAGGTCAGTAAGAGCGAGAACCTCACGACAGTCAGAGTGCCCGACCCCTGAGGTATCAATAGCGGTGTGAATACCATTTTCTTTACATTTTTTAAGCATTTCAAGTAAGAAGTCATATTGGCACAAGGGGTCGCCTCCGGAGAAAGTGACGCCTCCGCCCGAACGCTCGAAATAAGGCTTATATCTTAAAATTTTCGCCATAAGCTCGTCTGGGGTGTATTTAGCCCCTCCGCTAAACTCCCAGGTGTCAGGATTATGGCAAAATGAGCAACGCAAATGACAACCCTGAAAGAAGATTACAAATCTTATTCCGGGGCCGTCAACAAGACCCATACTTTCAATTGAGTGGATATATCCCTCGCACATTCCATATCCTCCGATTATTTATCTTCGTTTAAGAGAATTTTTGCAGTAGCGGTATCGTTTTCCGAAAGGACAACGATGCCGTTTTCAAGAAGCAAGCGGGCGCAAACACCGGCGCCGTTTATCTTTTTACCGCTAAAGCTTCCGTCGTATATCTGTTTGCAGCCGCAGGACGGACTGCCGTCTTTCATAATTGCAATCATAACATTGTTTTCCCGGGCAATTTTCAATACCTCTTCTGCCCCGCGTTTAAAGTTATCGGTGACATCGGTGCCGTCCTTGGCTTTGACACGTCCGTCGCAAATTTCAGAAGGAAGCCTCGGCGTAGAAAGACCGCCCAGAACTTCAGGGCAAACGGGTATCAGCATACCGCGGTTTTTCCAGTCCAAAAATATTTTATCAAGAAGAATATTGTGACCACCGTCATATTTAGTGCAGTAGCCGTAAAGACAGGCGGAAACAAGAACCTTTTTCTTTGGAACATTTTTACTCATTATGCACACCGCCTTTGCCTGGAAGTTGGATGAATATTATCGCCGCAAACATCACAAAGCAACCGATAATTTCGTGGAGCTGGGGACTCTCCCCAAGGATTATTATACCGAAAATCAGCGCGAAAACCGATTCCAGACTCATAATAATTGATGCGGTTGTAGGCTCTGCGTATCTTTGTCCTATCGGCTGAAGAGTATAACCTATTCCGCAGGCAAACAAGCCCGAGTAAAGAATAGGCACGCTGCAGGATGTGATAACATCAAGTGACGGATTTTCAAAGATAAACATAAGAATAATGTTGATAATTCCGCACACAAAAAACTGAAGACAGGAAAACGAAACCGCATCAACGTCGGGGATAAACTTGTCTACAAAAAGTATGTGGAATGCAAAAAGCAGAGCGCACACAAGCGTCAGCATATCGCCGAAGTTGAGGGAAATATTCTGTCCGTAAAGACATAAAAGATACATCCCGAAAAGTGCGATTGCTGCACATACAAAAGTTTTGGCTGTAATCTTTCTGCCCACTAAAATCCCGATTATCGGGACAAAAATCATATACATTGCGGTTATAAAGCCCGAGTTGCCCGCCGTTGTATACGCAAGCCCCCATGTCTGAATTGTGCTTGCGGCGCATAAGATGATACCGCAGATAATTCCTGATTTGAGAAGCGCGCGCCTGCCGTTTGGGGAGGGCGGATTTTTCTTATATGTAGTAATCGCGATAGGGAGAAGCACAAGTGAACCGATTAACATTCGTATTCCGTTAAAGGTATTTGCGCCGATAAGCTGCATCCCCGCACTTTGTGCGACAAAACCACTGCCCCATACGATTGCAGTAAGCATAAGGATAAGTGTACCTTTGAGCCGTTGTGATTTATACATAAAATACCTGCCTGTAAATTTTTTGGACATAAGCTATTATACACTAACCGAAATTTTATTACAAGGATAAATTTAAGTTTTTCCAAATAAAAAAGGCGCAGCCTTTTAAAAAGCAACGCCTTGCAAAAGAAGTTAAGATTTTTTAGTTGTTACAACCGCAGCCGCAACCCTTTTCTTCGCCGTCGCTGCGTCTTTGAGGCGGGAAGAATTCATCAATGGGAAATCTGATGTCATTGAAGAGCTCGCAGGGATTATTTTCGGTAGCGGACGGACATTCCTGAGCGGGAACGCAGAAGTCGATTGCATCAATCATAAGCTGAGAATCGCGCTCTAATCTTACGATTGAGAACAAGCCGAATGATACGCTTACATATCTCTGACAATTATCTATTACAAGATTGCCGTCAAAGCAGTTACATATATTTTCGGGGAACAGACAACATGATTTTGAGTGTTTAACATTGTATGAGAAGCCGTCATCGTCGCAACAACAAGGCTCGGGGGTGCAATCTTTATCTACAATCTTTGCGCTGAGTGCAATCGGGTCAACTGTTTCAACAACAACCGTGGGAAGAGCAGTGTACTGCCAGGTTGAAGAGATGTCACAGTTTCGGTCTTCGTTGGGATTTGATTTAAATACTTTTGTGCTGCCTTCAGAGCCAAAGAGTATAACACGTTTGTCAAAGGTTGCAAGACCGCAAATTTGAGTGGGACAACCCACAGTTGAAAATACCTCTAATGTAACACATACAAAAAACTTCATATCAACCGAGAAATAGCCGTTGTTGAATGAGAGCGGTTCAACATTGGTGTAAACCCAGATAATTTCGGCTTTTTTAAGTTTTACGTTTATCGCATTATCGATTAAATCCTGGTCGCATTCAGTAACATAAACTCTGGCATCTGTTACACAGTCGCGATCACGGCATGAATCATAAATCTGGCTTGTGTTTATGCACACAGGCGCAGAAAATTCTGCTTCTCTGCGTATAGGAGTTTCGACAGCTTCGCTTTCGGCGTCTCTTAAAGCAGCCTCTGCGCTTTCGTTTTCGGTATCCATATCACATAAAGAGCAACAAGCTTCCGCAGCGGCAGCTCTGCGATTTCTGTCATTTTTTTCGTTCATATTTTTCAACCTTTCTGTCTGCATATATAATATTGACCGCGCAGACATCGGTCAATATTATAATATGGACGGGGTGTAGGTTTGGTTACATTGTTTGATGGGATTGTCCTTAAAATCTTATTGCTAAGAATTAAAAATTTTTGTTGAAATATAATATCTCTTGTGATATACTTGAAACATATGAGAAATACTATGCTTAGATTTTATGAAAGAGGGTAAAATAAGTGAAAATTACTGTAACAAAGACAACATCTCCAAAGGAAAAACCGCATATGGACAATCTGCCTTTCGGCAAGATTTTTTCTGACCATATGTTTGTTATGGACTATGAAGAGGGCAAGGGCTGGTATGACCCGAGAATAGTTCCCTACGGACCTATATCGCTTGACCCGTCTGCTATGGTTTTCCATTATGCGCAGGAGATTTTCGAGGGGCTCAAGGCGTATAAATCAAAGGACGGACACGTTCGCCTTTTCAGACCTCACAAGAATTTTGAGCGTATGAATGTTTCGGCAGAGCGTCTTGCTATTCCGACTATCGATGTTGATTTTTGTGTTGAAGCACTCAAACAGCTTGTAGAGCTTGACAGAGACTGGATTCCCGAGCAGGAGGGGGCATCTCTTTACATAAGACCTTTTATTATTGCAACTGACGAATATCTGGGTGTTCGCCCGTCGAATACTTATAAATTCTTTATCATTTGTGCGCCGAGCGGACTTTATTATCCCGAGGGTCTTGACCCCGTTAAAATCTATGTAGAGGATACATACGTAAGAACAGTTCGCGGTGCTACGGGCTTTACAAAAACAGGCGGTAACTACGCAAGCAGTATCAAGGCTCAGGTTATTGCCCACGAGAGAGGATATTCACAGGTTCTCTGGCTTGACGGTGTTGAGCAGAAGTACATCGAAGAGGTGGGAGCTATGAACATCTTCTTCAAGATTGACGGCGAGGTTGTAACTCCTATGCTGAACGGAAGTATACTTAGCGGTATAACACGTATGTCAACCATTGAACTCCTTAAGAAGTGGGGCGTACCCGTAAGTGAACGCAGAATTTCTATCGAAGAGGTTTACGAGGCACACAAAGCAGGAAAGCTTGAAGAATGTTTCGGCACAGGTACAGCTGCCGTAATTTCACCCGTAGGCGAGCTTCGTTGGGGCGAGCACGTTATGAAAATAAACGATAATAAGATAGGTGAGGTTACTCAACGTATTTATGACGCTATCACAGGCATTCAGTGCGGTGATGTAGAGGATGAAGACGGTTGGGTAGTTTGTGTAGATTAGTTAAACTCAATAATTCAGGGCACGCATATAATGCGTGCCCTGAAACGATTATTGCAGAGGGGTAAAATTATGCAAAGAGGAAGCGGAATACTTATGCATATATCCTCGTTGCCGTCTCCGTATGGGATTGGCACATTGGGGGAGACTGCGTATAAGTTTGTAGATTTTCTTGAAATGGCAGGGCAAAAATATTGGCAGATTCTTCCCGTTTCGCCGACAGGGTTCGGAGACTCGCCTTATCAGTCGTATTCTACATTTGCGGGCAATCCGTACTTTATTGATTTTGATATGCTTGCAGACGATGGCGGGCTTTCCGCTGATGTTTTTAAAGATATAGATTGGGGAGCGGACAGAGGCAAGGTTGATTATGATAAGCTGGCTAAAAATCGTACTAAAGTATTAAAAGAAGCATATGTTGCCGACAAAGAAGATTTGGGCGATAAGCTTTTGTCTTTCAAAAGAGAACAGTCATATTGGATTGAAGACTATGCTATGTTTATGGCTCTTAAAATCGAAAATGGCGGGCTTCCTTACTGGGAGTGGGATGATGCAATAAAGCTTCGTACCGAAGATGCACTTTTTAAGGCGCGGATAAGACTTGCAGACGAAATTGATTTTTGGATATATGTGCAGTATCGGTTTTATGAGCAATGGTCCCGCCTTAAAGAATATGCAAATTCCAAAGGAATAAAGATAATTGGCGATGTACCCATATATGTAGCAGAGGATAGTGCAGATGCGTGGTCGCATAAAGAGGTGCTTATGCTCGATGGAAAGTGCCGTCCCATAAAGGTTGCTGGCTGTCCTCCCGATTATTTTTCTCCAAAAGGACAGTTATGGGGCAATCCTTTGTATAATTGGGATTTTCTCAAGGATACAGGTTATGAATGGTGGATTTTGAGAGTAAAGGCGGTGCTTGAGAAGTGCGACATCGTAAGAATAGACCATTTCAGAGCATTTTCGGCTTATTATTCAATCCCATTTGGGAACGAAGACGCCGTGGACGGAAAATGGGTTGACGGACCGGGCGAGGACTTTTTTGATGCGCTGTCCCGAAAGATAGGCGATAACCCCGATTTGATTGCCGAGGATTTGGGCTTTTTAGATGACGGAGTCAGAAACCTTTTAAAGTACACGAAATTCCCGGGGATGAAAGTTCTTCAGTTTGCGTTTTCGCCTGAAGGAGAGAGTGATTATCTCCCTCATAAATACGAAAAAAACTGTGTAGCGTATATAGGTACTCACGATAATGATACTCTGCTTGGGTGGTACCAAAGTGAGAGAAAAGAGGTTTGCGATTTCGCAAATGAATATTTAAATATAGAAAAAGACATAACGCTTGGGTTTATAAAAGGACTTCTAGCCTCGGTTGCAGATGTTGCTATTATTACGATGCAGGATATATTAGGTCTCGGAAGCGAAGCGAGAATGAATACCCCGGGGGTTTCGGGGGATAACTGGGTGTGGCGTCTTTTGGATGAAAGCGATATAAGTGATGAGCTTGCCGAGAAGATTAGAAAGATAACACGCCTGTACGGCAGATAATACTGAAAAGGAGGGTATTGCCATGTTAATGATTGACGGAGTAGTAGAAGCAATAATATACGAAAATGCAGAGAATGGCTATACCGTCTGCGATGTAGCAAGTGCAGGTCAGCTTATAACAATGACGGGGTATATGCCGAACTTGAGCGAGGGCGAGAGAATAGAGGCTCACGGCGACTGGGTTACGCATCCTGAATACGGCGATCAGTTCAAGGTCGAGTATTACGAAAGACATATGCCCTCTGAAGAAGATGAAATAGAAAAGTATTTAGCGTCGGGACTCCTCCCCGGTATAGGAAAAGCAACCGCGAAAAAGATAGTCAAGATGTTTGGTGCAGAGTCTCTTGAAGTAATAGAAAAGGAGCCTGACAGACTTCTTCAGATATCAGGACTTACGAAGAAAAAGGTTGATGAAATCTACAAAAAATACACAGAACTCATAGGTGTCCGCGAGGTAGTTATATTTTTTCAAAGATATGGTCTGTCACCCTCGTCTGCGGTTCGTGCTTATCAGGCGTTCGGCACACAGACCATAAGCAAAATCAAGGAAAATCCATACATTCTCGCGGAGCATATTGACGGCATAACGTTTATGACGGCAGACGCGCTTGCTTTAGAGCTTGGGTATGCCAAAAACTCATATGAGAGGGTATCGTGCGGGGTAAAGTTTCTGCTTCGGCAGATTGGCTATTTAAACGGTCATACATTTTTGCCGCGCTCGGCTCTGGTGAATTATGCCGCTCAAACCCTCGAAACAGAAGCGGGAACAATAGAAAACACAATCGCCGATATGCTAATGAGCGGCGATATAGTAGAAGTTAATATGGGTGAATATGACGCGATATATCTTGATGAATACTACAAGGCAGAAAAGAGAGTCGCAGAAAAGCTCATTTCTATGTCCGAGCTTGTATTTGATGTTGACAGACACAAAACAGATGCTATGATAGAAGAGGTAGAGCAGAAGAACGGCATAATGCTTGCCGAAGATCAGCTCGATGCAGTGAGAAGCGTTTTTGAAAACTCCGCAATGGTAATAACGGGCGGCCCCGGTACGGGAAAGACCACAGTTATAAGAATAATAATTGAGCTTATGGAGAACTTTTCAAAGAGGGTTATGCTCACCGCGCCAACGGGAAGAGCCGCAAAGAGAATGTCTGAACTTTGCGGAGCGGAGGCAAAAACCATACACCGCTTGCTTGAGATAACCCCGGGCGAAAATGAGGTTGGAAACCGCTTTAACCGAAACGAAAATAATAAACTCGAGTGCGACGTGTTGATTGTAGACGAGATGTCAATGGTTGATATTATGCTTATGGACAGTCTGCTCTCTGCCCTCCCGAGAGGTGCGAGAATAGTTCTCGTAGGCGACAGCGACCAGCTTCCGTCTGTAGGAGCGGGAAATGTTTTAAAGGATATTATCGAAAGTGACACACTCACTTGCATAAAGCTTACAGAGATTTTCAGACAGGCGCGGGAGAGTATGATTGTTGTAAACGCTCACAGAATAAATCATGGCGAGATGCCATATTTAAACGATGCAGATAACGATTTCTTTCTGGTGACAAGAGACGATGCGTATTTATTGCCCGAAACAATTGCGGATTTGTGCGCGCGCAGACTTCCGCAAAAGTATGGATTTAACTCTCTTTCGCAAATACAGGTTTTGACTCCTACAAGGAAATCAATTATAGGCGTAACAAACTTAAATGCGGTGCTTCAGGATAAACTAAATCCTGCATCTCCGTCCAAAACCGAGCATATGACGAGCAAATGTGTTTACAGACTCGGTGACAAGGTTATGCAGATAAAGAACAACTATCAGCTCGAGTGGGAGAAAATCGATAGCGGGGAAAAAGGTCAGGGCATCTTTAACGGTGATGTCGGCTTTATATCCGAGATAAACAAATCAAAGCAAAAAATGACGGTTATTTTCGATGACAAATCGGTTATCTATGACTTTCTGCTGCTTGATGAGCTTGAGCTTGCCTATGCGGTGACAGTACATAAAAGTCAGGGCAGCGAGTTTGATGCGGTCATTATGCCGACGTGCGAAACACACAAGGTATTAATGACGAGAAATCTTCTCTATACCGCTATAACGAGGGCGAAAAAGCTCGTTGTTCTGGTGGGTCAGGAGGATATAATCAGAAGTTACGTTGACAACGATAATATACAAAAGAGGTTTTCAGGACTTAAGAACAAGATGCAGATTTTTTAATATCTGCAGAGAGGATGAAATATATGGAATACTTTGCAATGCCGTTGCAGAATTTAATAGAGGAATTTGAAAAGCTTCCGGGTATTGGAAGCAAGACAGCACAGAGACTTGCCTTTCATATACTCAATCAACCGACAGAAAAGGCGAAAAAGTTTGCCGATGCAATAATGAATGCAAAAGAGAAGCTTTGCTATTGCACTATTTGTCAAAATCTTTCCGAAACCGAGGTATGCACTCTTTGTGAGAGTCCCGTTCGTGATAAGGGAGTAATCTGTGTGGTTGAAAGCCCCAGAGATGTAATACAAATAGAACGCACAAACGAATTTTCGGGTGTATATCACGTTCTTCACGGGGCAATTTCACCTATGGATAACATCGGCCCTGAAGACATACGCATAAAGGAACTTGTAGAGAGGGTTTCCTCAGGTGAGGTCAGAGAGGTTATAATGGCAACGAATCCCAATCTTGAGGGCGAGACGACGGCTATGTATATTTCAAAACTTTTAAAACCATTTGGTGTAAGCGTTACGAGAATTGCGCACGGCGTACCTGTCGGCGGAGAACTTGAGTTTGCGGATGAGGTTACACTTTCTAAAGCGCTCAAGTGGAGAGTGGAGTTATAATATGAACAAAAATGACATTTTTGAGATAGAAATAACGGGTATGACAGATGAGGGCAGCGGAGTCGGCAGAGCGGAAGGCGTACCCGTTTTTGTGCCATATACCATTGTTGGAGAAAAGGTAAGGGTTCATATAATAAAAGTGAATAAAAACTATGCGATAGGCAAGCTTATCGAGGTTGTCTCCCCGTCGGAGCACAGATTAAAGGCAGAGTGCGAGTATTTTTACAAATGTGGCGGGTGCCAGCTGTGGCATATGGATTATGAGACAGAGCTTGAGTTTAAAGAAAAAAAGGTGCACGATTGCATACGCAGAATAGGCGGGATTGATACTGAAATTTCGTCTATTATTGGTGCGGATAATATAAGACGATACCGAAACAAAATGCAAATGCCCGTGTCTGATGACGGAATAGGCTTTTATAAGAAAAATTCCCATATTGTTACAGATATGAGTGATTGTCTTTTGCAAAGTGAGGATGCAATTAAAATTACAGAAAATATAAGGAAATGGATTGCGGATTATAACATTCAGCCATATGATGAAGAGAGTGGCGAGGGGGTTGTACGCAATATCTATACAAGAACAGGCGATGATGAAATATCCGTTGTGATTGTAACTGCGGAAGAGGAAATTCCTTATAAAAGGGAGCTTGTTGAGGCAATTCTCGGCGCAGGGGTAAATGTATCGGGAATAATTCAGAATGTGAATTTAAACAGAAACAACACTCTGCTCGGCAAAAAGAATGTTCTATTGTGGGGCAGAGATTATATAAAAGGAAGTATAGGCGATGCAGAATTTGAAATTTCGCCGCATTCTTTCTATCAGGTCAATAAGGAACAAACGTACAAGCTTTATTCAATAGCCAGGCGTATGGTGGATTTAACGGGTGGAGAGACCGTTTGGGATTTGTATTGCGGAATAGGCACAATAGGTCAGTTTATGGCAAAGGATGCGAAAAAGCTTTTTGGAATAGAGATAGTACCGAGCGCCGTTATTAATGCCAAAAGAAACGCCGAGAAAAACGGAATTTTAAACGCCGAATATTATTGCGGAGCGGCAGAAAAACTTGCACCCGAGCTTATAAAAGCGGGAGGCAGACCCGATGTGGTAATTTTGGACCCACCGAGAAAGGGATGCGACGAGAAGCTTCTTAGAACTGTTGTAAATGCTCGTTCTAAAAAGATAGTGTATATATCCTGCAAGCCGTCTACGCTTGCAAGGGATTTGAAATTCCTTAAAGAAAACGGATATAACATAACAGAAATCGTTCCTGTCGATATGTTTCCGCGAACTTCGCATTGCGAAGTTGTCTGCTGTTGCGAAAGAAAATAAGCGGTAAGAATTTTAAAAAAGTTGCATAGAATTATATAAGTTCAAATGCAGGGAGAGATATTATGAAGACAATAGTTGTATATAAAACTAAATATGGTTGTACGAAGAGATATGCAGAGTGGATAGCAGAGGAGCTCGGTTGCAGAGCGGTCGATGCAAAGAGCATAAAAGCAGATGAATTAACTGAGTACGACACCATTATATATGGTGGCGGTTTGTATGCAGAGGTTATTGACGGGGTTATATTGATTACGAAAAATTTCGATAAGCTTGCAGGCAAAAAAATAATCGTATTTACAACGGGAATAACTCCCATAGAGTACCGTGATTATTATGACAAGTATGTAATAGAAAAGAATTTCAAGCCCCATATGCTTGACAAAATAAAAATATTTAATTTCCCGGGAAAGATGCTGACGGAGGAGCTTTCGATGGTTCACAGAGGGGCGTTAAAAACCCTCAAAAAGATTATGTCGGGCAAGCAAAACCCCACAGAAATGGAAAAGCTTTTGGTGGATTTGTGTGATTTTAACGATGACCAAACAGATAAAAATGCAATAGCGGATTTAATAGCTTACGCAAAGTAAAAGGAGAAATACATATGTTCAATTTTGATGAAAATTCGGTAGTTTGTTTTTTAGGCGACAGCATTACTAATAGGTCCCATTGGATGCGGAGGGTGTACGATTACTACAGAAACAAAAAGGGAATAAAGTGCGAAATGTATAACTGCGGAATAGGCGGCGATACTGCGTGGGGCGGTCACAGACGACTTGAGGACACAGTCTATACATATAATCCAACCGATGTAGTAATATGCTTTGGAATGAATGACGTGGGTACATATTTGTATACAAGCGACGAGGTAGATGACAATTGTGTTTTAGAGAGAAGAAGACGCATAGATAACTGTGTCACATACTTATATTGGATTGCAGCATCTTGCGAAAGACATAACGTAAGGGTTACACTCTGTACCCCGACTATGTATGATGAGCTTTCAGAAAATAATACGCCTGTATGCGAGGGTGTAAATGCCGCGCTTAAAGAGATAGCAAAGAGGGCAAAAGAATTGGCACGCAGACGCGGATATGGATTTGTTGATTTTCATACACCATTTTGTGAGAGTGGAAAGGAACTTTTCAAAATCGGTAAAACTTTGATAAATGAGGACAGAGTTCATCCCGATATAGAAGGAAACGAACTTATGGCGCAGATTTTCTTAAAAAGTCAGGGCTTTGATGTAGAGGTTACGGGTGACTTTGATAAGCTCAAAGAGGCATCAAAAAAGCCGTTTAGCGAGTGGGAAGAAAAGAGGTATGAGCTTCAATTAAAAGCGAAATGTGCGGATATGGCAGAATGGGTATTATTTGATGAAGCACGGGGTGAAGATGCTCTTGTGAAAGCGTGCAAGAAATTTATAGAAGAATCAAAGGATGAAAAGTGTATCGCAAGCTGCAAAGCCTATCTTACAGAAAGACAGAATATTCCCGAGTACAGAAAGGCTCTTATAGAGTATACAAAGCAAAAATAAGTAAAAAGGGTTCTGCTAATTTGGCAGAACCCTTATGTTATAATCCTAAAATTTTCTCTAAATCTTTGGCGGTGTGTGCGATTGCATCGGCGCCAGAGTCTACAAGTTCCTTCTCATCGCGAAAACCCCAGGTAACACCGATTGTAAATACCTCTGCTGACTTTCCAAGCGTCATATCTACATTCGTGTCGCCGATATATGCAACGTCGGCTTTGTGGAAGCCATATTTTTGCATCATATGGATAAGTCCGTCAGGAGCGGGCTTGATGGGAAATTCGGGGGTTTGACCGAGGATTTCTATAAACATATTATCATCAAAAAGAACATCCGCAACCTCTAATGCTTGGTCCTGAGGCTTGTTTGATAAAATAGCACATTTGATGCCATTTGAGTTCAGCTTATCTATCAATTCTTTAACACCGTCATATATAACAGACCTTTCGCAGCAATGGTTTATATAATCCTCTTTATAAAGAGCGATGAGCCTTTGGATTTCATCTTCACTGCCATCTGGAAGGGCTCTGCGACAGAGGATATCCATTCCGTCACCCACCATTTTAAGATAAGCACTGTCGGGATAGGTGTCATGACCGAGAGCGGTAAGAGAACGGTTCATAGCCGCGGCAATATCGCCAATTGAATTTACAACCGTTCCGTCCATATCAAAAACACAAAATTTATACATAGCTGCCTCCAATTATTTGATTTCGATTTTGGGATTATTTTCTGATTTGCGATAGAGTACAAACTTGCTTCCTATTGCCTGAACACCCTCTGCGCCGAGAGCAGCTGCAATCTCGTCTGAACATTCGCGGGTATCAAGCAGGGCGCTATCTAAAATATGAACCTTTATAAGCTCTCTCGCTTCAAGCGCATCGTCGAGCTGGCGTATTACATTTTCAGTGATTCCGTCCTTGCCTATCTGGTAGAGGGCGGGTATTGAATTTGCCATTTTGCGAAGGGTTGCTCTTTGTTTTCCTGTAAGCATAAAAATCTCCTTAATTTGTATTTTCTCAAATAAGTATACATCTAAAATGCAGTTTTGTAAAGAGAAAATAGGTATAAAATATGAAAGAGGACTATTGATAAGATGGAAATGGTATGCTATAATGATTTCATCTCCGATGAAATCAATGTCATCTAAATCGTTCACCGATTTTAAGCTTTGATATACAAGGGACAAAAAGCCTTCCCCTTGAGGGGAAGGGGGACCGCTTGCGGTGGATGAGGTGGGAATAGATAACGATTGCTTTGCAATCTACACCTCATCAGTCACTTCGTGACAGCTTCCCCTCAAGGGGAAGCCTTT
>CALDQB010000034.1 GCA_937911665.1 uncultured Clostridia bacterium
GCATCATCTGACGAACAATAACCTCAATGTGCTTATCGTTGATATCAACACCCTGAAGTCTGTAAACGCGCTGTACTTCGCGGATAAAGTAGTTCTGAACTGCGGTAGCACCGAGAATTGCAAGGATATCGTGAGGATTGAGTGAACCCTCTGTAAGCGGATCGCCCGCCTGAATTACCTGCTCATCTCTAACCTTAATTCTCGAACCGAAGGGAATCATATATGTTGCAGACTCACCTGTTTCTGTATCCATAACAACGATTTCACGCTTTCCTGATGTTTCGGTCATACGAACTGTACCCGAAATCTCGGATATAATAGCAACACCCTTGGGGCGTCTTGCCTCGAACAACTCCTCGACACGGGGGAGACCCTGTGTGATATCGTCACCTGCGACACCGCCGGCATGGAAGGTACGCATTGTAAGCTGAGTACCAGGCTCACCGATTGACTGTGCGGCAATGATACCAACAGCCTCACCGATATTAACGGGAGTTCCGTTTGAAAGGTTATGACCGTAACACTTGGAGCAAACGCCGACTTTACTGCGGCACTTAACAACTGAACGGATTTTAACCTCTGTAATTCCTGCGTCTACAATCTTCTTTGCGATAGCTGCAGTAATCATCTCATTTTCAGCGATAATAAGCTCGCCTGTTTCGGGGTGGAACACGTTATCTGTAACGGTTCTGCCTTCAAGACGGTCGATGAGCGGCTCGATAACCTCGTTGCCGTCACAAATATCGCTCACTATAATGCCATCTCTTGTTCCGCAGTCATCCTCACGGACAATAACTTCCTGTGACACGTCAACAAGACGACGTGTAAGATAACCTGAGTCGGCAGTACGGAGCGCCGTATCAGTAAGACCCTTACGAGCACCGTGAGTAGAAATGAAGTACTCAAGAACTGTAAGACCCTCACGGAAGTTTGATCTGATCGGGATTTCGATTGTACGACCCGATGTATCCGCCATAAGACCACGCATCGCAGCAAGCTGACGCATCTGGTTAACGCTACCACGGGCACCTGAATTCGCCATCATGTAGATAGGATTGAGCTGCTTGAGGTTGTCCATCATCGCGTCTGTTACCTTGTTTGAAATCTCACTCCATATTGAAATAATATGGCGGTGACGCTCTTCATCGGTAAGAAGACCTCTGCGGTACTTCTTGATAACCTTGTCAACACGCTCTTCCGCTTCGGCAAGGTAACCTGCCTTAGCTTCAGGTATCTCCATATCATCAACACAAACAGTAATCGCACCGACAGTAGAATACTTGTAACCCATATCCTTAATATCGTCAAGCAGAGTTGCTGTTTCTGTGATTCCGTGAATTTTGATTGCAGCATTTATAATCTTTCCGAGCAGCTTTTTATCAACACCCGGCTCAACATTATCGTTGATAGCTTCCTTAGCTGCAGGCTTTTTAAGAACATTATCGCCTATCTCAAGGTCAAACTCGTGCTCGGGGTTGCCTCTGTCTACAAAACCGAGGTCCTGCGGTATCTTCTCGTTGAAGATAAGTCTGCCGACTGTTGCATCAATCATAGCAGTCTTTTCTTCGCCGCCTACCATCTTTGAAACTCTGACCTTGATAGGTGCGTGAAGTCCTACTGCATCGTTTTCGTAAGCAAGAATTGCTTCTTCGCGGCTTCCGAAAACTTTGCCTGTACCAATCTCGGTATCATCCTTAAGTGTGAGATAGTAACTACCGAGAACCATATCCTGAGTCGGAACTGTAACAGGCTTTCCGTCCTGAGGCTTTATAAGGTTGTTAGCAGAGAGCATCAAAAATCTTGCCTCTGCCTGCGCCTCTTCCGAAAGGGGAAGGTGAACAGCCATCTGGTCGCCGTCGAAGTCCGCGTTAAACGCTGTACATACGAGAGGATGGAGTTTAAGAGCCTTACCCTCTACAAGTACAGGCTCGAACGCCTGAATACCAAGTCTGTGCAGGGTTGGCGCACGGTTTAAGAGTACGGGATGTTCTGATATAACATCCTCAAGCACGTCCCAAACCTCGGGGCGAACTCTCTCTACCATACGTTTTGCCGATTTTATGTTATGTGCAAGCCCGTCTGATACAAGTCTCTTCATTACGAAGGGCTTGAAAAGCTCGAGCGCCATCTTCTTGGGAAGTCCGCACTGATAAATCTTAAGTTCAGGTCCTACAACGATAACCGAACGTCCTGAATAGTCAACACGCTTACCGAGGAGGTTCTGACGGAAACGTCCCTGCTTACCCTT
>CALDQB010000035.1 GCA_937911665.1 uncultured Clostridia bacterium
TCGGATGTTCGTGTTGGAAAACTCAAGCTCCGCCCTTTTAACATCATTCCAAAAAAGTCACCTTTGTCTTGGTAGACAAAAGTGACTTTTTTGTTGGCGGAGAACTTAAGTTTTATATAAATACACTTTTTGCATTCAGGGAATAGTGAATAGTGAAGAAGTAAAAAGTAAAAGACGACAAGTCGAAACTTGTCGTCTTTTGGCGGAGAAGGAGGGATTTGAACCCTCGCGCCGCTTTCACGACCTACACCCTTAGCAGGGGCGCCTCTTCGGCCAACTTGAGTACTTCTCCGAATTTAAAATATTTAATTAAAAAAAATAATGGCGGAGAGGCAGAGATTCGAACTCTGGGTGCTTTCGCATCACTAGTTTTCAAGACTAGCTCCTTAAACCACTCGGACACCTCTCCGCATCCTATCGCTTAACGCGACTATAATAATATAACATAATAAGAAAGGTTTGTCAAGATATTTTTCGCATATTTTAAATTTTTATTATATCTATTTATTAAAAACTAAAATAAAAGGACTTGCCCATAGATTTATCGGCAAGTCCAATGTTTTAAATGTGTTATGCTTCACCTGTAATAGCTTCTGTTGTATCAGGGATTTCGGGGATGTTTTCTTCGTCAGGAGTTTGTGTATTATCCGTCGGGAGAGAAACCTTTTCTTCACTCGGTGGTGTTATAACCTTGCTCGGTGCAGAAGACTCCTTTTTATCATCATCAGGGTTTTCTACAAGAATGTGGCTGTTTCTTGGCTTATATACAACGATATCGCCAAGCTTCAATCCTGACTTAATGTGAACGAATGTGCCGTCAGAGAGTCCATATCTAACAGAAACAAGTCTGCATCCTGCGGGAACTTTTATGTGCGGATATTCAAGTGCAAGGGTGTTAGATTTTTCTATGTCTGCTGCGGTATCAGATTCATCTGATTTAACAAAGACAAGAGCCTGTGTTCCGTCGGATTCCATAAGAGACTTTGTGGGAACAGACAAGACATTCTGCACACTGTCGAGAAGGACCGAACCTGAAACTTTCATTCCTGCTCTTAAATCCTCCGGTTCGTTTACAATGACGGTTACGTCAAACATAAGCTTGTTATCTTCAGAGAGTATACCCTCGCGCGAAACAGTCAAAATTTCGCCTTTAAAATTAGCATCGGGGGCAGACTCGGATTTTACTGAAACAACCTGTCCTTTTTCAAGATTGCAAACAGTTTCTTCGTCTACGCTGAATGTAAATTTAAGGTTGCTTGTGTCTAAAATGACCATCATTGGATTTTCGTGGTCAGTAGCATTTACATTGTCGCCGTTCTTGGTTTTCTTTTCAACAACAACACCCGTTACGGGAGATTTTATTGAATAATGCTCAAGCTGACGTTGAGCTGCCTGAAGTTCTATTTCTGCACTGCGCTTGTAATAAGGGCGGTTCTTTTCGGCTTCAGATGAGCTTGAGTTAACAGAGGCGATAATCTGACCTGCAGAAAGACTCTGTCCTGCGCGAACACTGAGTACACTAACCGTGCCCGATACATATGAGGTAATCGCAGTAACACTGCCATCATCGCGAAGAAGTGTACCAACCTGAGAGCCGGGAGAAACAGTGCTGCCTGCTTTTATGCTAAGTGACTGAACCGTTCCTGCTTCCGAAGAGATTATTCTGTATGTTGTGGGGGCAGCGGAGGTAGAGTCTGATGCCATATCCACCTCGTTCTTTGCGCGTTCTGCGGCAAGCTTTGCTTCGGTATCATCGAGCTGATAGAGAACGTCGTTTTTAGTAACCTTGTCGCCAACATCAAAAGCCGAGCTTATAACCTTGCCCGATACGAGAGAGGTTATCTCATATTTGTCACCCGATTCAAGAGTTCCTGAAATCGGCATCGTGCGCATTATACTGCTTTTTGATGCCGCGGCCTGTGCATATCCGTAGAGAGGATTTTTAAGTGCAATAAAGCCGAATGCCCCAAGAGAGATTATTGCGGCAACAAGAACCACACATATGCAGATTGAAGCGATGCGGTGATTTCTTGCAAAGAGCCATACCGATGAGGCATAGCCTTTAGCCTGCGATGAAAATCTATTCTTTTTAAGACGGGCAGAAACCTCTGCTACATCAATGGTTGAGGTATCGCCGAAATCTGCCTCGGGTTGAGTGGATGAAGCGTCCGTTGCTTCTGTTTTTAATCTCTTTTTATGAAAAAAGTTATTCATTTTAAACCTCCGAATAAACTAAAGTCAAATTATGTAGGAAATAATCGTACTCATTATATCATATAAAAAGCAAAAAATGTTAAGCAATTATTAATTTCAAAATATATTTCTGTAACAATAGTAATATTTAAGCGTTATTCAAATAAAAATATAGTATACGCGTGATGAGGAGTGATAAGATGAATACACCGCCCGTATTGATTATAGCATACATAGTGGGATTTATATTGATATACATATTATGCCGAGTATTTATAAAGCCAATCAAATGGCTCTTTAAGCTTGCGATAAGCTGCGCTGTCGGTTGTGTGATAATGGGCATTATCAATTATCTGTCAGGCGGCGTGGGTAATATATTCTCGATAAATCCGCTGACCGCAATGATAAGCGGGGTCTTGGGAATCCCGGGGATTGTCGCAACCTTTGTGTTACAAGGAATTCTTTAAAATTCCGAGAACGACTCTGTCACGATTTTCAAGATCCTTTAAAAGCTCAATATTATCATAGCTGTTTTGCTTTAAAATTTCGCATACGGCGTCGCCCTGGTCAAAGCCGATTTCAAACGCGAGCAAGCCGCCGTTTTTGAGCGGAGCACTTTTAGAGAGTCTGCGATAAAAATCAAGTCCGTCCGCTCCGCCGTCAAGAGCAAGAGCAGGCTCAAAATTACGAACCTTTGCATCAAGAGCGGGGATAACGTCGCTCCTTATATAGGGTGGGTTTGAAACAACGCAGTCAAAAGTTCCGCTTGGCATTGACTCCGTCAAATCGGCTTTTGTTAATGAAGTTCTGTTTAAAACGCCGTTTATTTCGGCGTTTTTTTGTGTAATTTCAAGTGCCGTTTCTGATATATCAACAAAAGTTACCAAAGCATTGCTCAAATAATGGGCAATACTTATCCCGATGCAACCGCTGCCGCAACAAAAATCGCCGACAGATAAAGGTCTGGCGTTATCGAGCCTTTTTATGACCGCTTCAACGAGAATTTCGGTGTCCGCCCTCGGTATAAGAACGCCCTTTTTTACAATGAAGTCAAGCGACATAAATTCCGAGTGACCGATGATGTAGGCTACAGGCTCGCCCTGTTTCAGTCTGTCAATGCAGCTGCGGAGAGCAGACAACTCATCGTCGGAAATGACGCGCTCTCCAAGGACAAGCTGTGTTTTGTCTATGGAGAGAACATTCATAAATATAAGATTAAGGTCGGCGGCAAAATCCGAAAGACCGCATTTTTTCAGTTCGGCAGAAAATTCTGACCGAAGATAGTTTAATTTAATTACCATTTATCATCCTCTTTGTTATCAGGGAGAACTGCACGAAGAGAGGTGATTGCAACTTCAATCTGACTGTCGTCAGGCTCGTTTGTTGTGATAAGCTGCATCCACATTCCGGGCATACTGATAATTCGTGTAAAAGCGTTGTCGTGTCTGCCTGCAAACTTGATAATTTCGTAAGAAATTCCCGCAACAATGGGGAGCAGGAGAAGACGTAGTACGAGTCTTGTAATAACCCAGGGGACAAGAGCAATATATTTGCCGATAAAGGGTATAGCGGCAATCGTTTCAACATCCCAGGGAATAACGGAGTATATAAGAATACTTATTATCATTACGATGAACAAAAAGCTTGTTCCGCATCTGGGGTGGAGCCTTGATTGCTTGCGTACATTTTCAACCGTCAGCTCAAGCCCTTTTTCGTAGCAGAAAATAGATTTGTGTTCTGCGCCGTGATACATAAAAACGCGTTTTATGTCATTCATCTTGGAAACAAGGAAGAGGTAGAAAAGAAAAATAGCAATTCTTATCACACCCTCAATGATTGTGAGAACGAATGACGAGGTAATAACGGGTTTTAAAAATCCCGTAACAAGCGCAGGCAGAAGAATAAACATACCAATGCTGAGCAGGAGTGAGAAAGCAATAGATATGTATATAACAACATTCAGCGCCCTCTCTGAATCCAGCTTTTCCTCAAGCCATTTTTCAAATTTCGATGGTTCTTGTTCTATAGGCTCGCCATCGTCATCCACGTCAAAAAACTGGGCGGAAAACATAAGGGATTTAACACCTATAATCATAGAATCTATAAAGTTCACGCAGCCTCTGATAACAGGGAGCTTAACGAAGCGGCCTGTGCGTATCTTGCCGAGGGGTTGTTCATCTACGACTATTTCGCCGTCAGGCTTGCGGACAGCGGTAGCAATTTTTTTGGGACCGCGCATCATTACCCCCTCTATAACCGCCTGACCGCCGATAGAGGTCTTGTGGGAAGCGGGGCATATATTTTTATCTTTTTCACTCATATTTTATCATTCCTTTATAAAATAAGTAGAGTTAGTATAACACAAAAAAACTTTTATTTCAATACCCGGCGGAAATGTATTTTTAAACATTTTGTAAACGCGGGATGAGCGGCAACACAAATAAATAAGAAAATACAAAGAATTATCTTGACTTTTTCGCAAAAATATTGTATTGTTAAGCTTGCAGAATATTTTAAAATATGGCGTAATTTGTCCTATTGTATTCGGGACAAAAAAGATATTCGACTTTCTGCGAATACTACATGGTAAGATGGGGGGTATCTCTATTGGAGAATGTTGTCAGCCTTAATGATATCGTTGTGTCTTTTGACGGCGAAACTATACTCAATAATATAAGTCTTGATATAAAGGATAAAGAGTTTGTTACGTTGCTTGGCCCGTCAGGGTGCGGTAAGACCACAACCTTGAGAATTATTGGCGGATTCCTTCAGCCCGACAGCGGGACAGTTTTATTCGACGGCAAGCAGATTACAAAGCTTCCGCCGTATAAACGAAATGTAAACACGGTTTTTCAAAAGTATGCGCTTTTTCCTCATTTGAATGTTTTTGAAAACATCGCATTCGGACTTCGCGTTAAGAAGCTTCCCGAGTCAGAAATTGAGATGCGTGTCAGACAGATGCTCGAGCTTGTCAACCTGAAAGGCTTTGAGAGCAGAAATATACATAGCCTATCGGGAGGTCAGCAACAGAGGGTTGCTATTGCACGTGCTTTGGTAAACAGACCAAAGGTGTTGCTCCTTGATGAGCCTTTGGGTGCTCTCGATTTAAAGCTCCGTAAGGAGATGCAGATTGAGCTTAAGCGTATTCAGCAGAGTCTTGAGATTACGTTTGTTTACGTAACTCACGATCAGGAGGAAGCGCTCACGATGAGCGATACCGTAGTTGTAATGAAGGATGGTAACATTCAACAGATAGGTGCTCCTGTAGATATATATAACGAACCTAAAAATGCTTTCGTAGCCGATTTTATCGGGGAGAGCAACATAATAGACGGAATTATGCTCAGGGACAAGCTTGTTTTAATCTGCGGACACGAGTTTGAGTGTGTTGACGGCGGATTTGGCGAGAATACAGATGTAGATGTTGTTATACGTCCCGAGGATATTACCCTCACATCAGGCGGAAATGAGAAGATAAAGGGTATTGTGCGCTCGGTTACATTTAAGGGCGTTCACTATGAAATGTTAGTTGACACCTCGGATTTCAGCTGGCTTATACATTCTACCAGAGCTGCAGAAATCGGCTCGGAGGTTGGTATATCCTTTGGACCTGATGATATTCATATTATGCACAAGATGAAAGGTTAGGTGGATAATATGAACAGTAAAAGAGGGATTTTGCAAAAGCTTATGGCGGCACCATACCTTGTATGGATGGTTGTTTTCATCGTTGTGCCGCTTATTATGGTTGCATATTTTGCCTTTTTTGGTGATGACGGAAGATTCACGCTTGAATATATCAAAAGCGTAGGACAGTACGGAGGGATTTTTGCCCGTTCTGTCTGGCTTTCTGCTATTGCAACCGTTATATGTCTTATAATCGGTTATCCGATTGCGTTCATCCTTTCGAGAATGAATGTAAAGACCCAAAGCACGATGCTTATGATTGTGATATTGCCTATGTGGATTAACTTTCTGCTCAGGACTTACGCGTGGATGACACTCCTTGGCAACGAAGGCATCATAAATACTTTGCTCGGTTTTATCGGGCTTGGTCCGTTTAAGATGCTCAACACTCAGGGGGCAGTAGTGTTAGGTATGGTATATAACTACCTGCCGTATATGATACTTCCCATATATTCTGTTATGGTAAAGATAGATAACAGTATTTTAGAAGCGGCATCAGACCTTGGCGCAAATAAGTTTTCTGCCATGCTCAAGGTTGTAGTTCCGCTCAGTCTGCCCGGAATAATGTCGGGAATAACGATGGTGTTCGTTCCTGCAATAAGCACATTTATTATATCAAGAATGCTTGGCGGCGGCGGAAATCTGCTTATCGGCGACCTTATCGAGATGCAGTTTCTCGGCACTGCGTATAATCCCAACCTTGGTGCTGCGATTTCGCTTGTGTTGATGGTTATTGTCCTTATAATTATGACGGTTATGAATCAGTTTGATTCAAACGATGATGACAGAGTCTTACTTTAAGGGGGTGCGTATAAAATGAAAAAGCTTTCTAAAGCCTATATGGCGCTGGTGCTTATGTTTTTATATGTACCTATTTTCGTTATGATTGTGTTTTCTTTCAACACAACAAAGAGCCGTTCTGTACTCACAGGGTTTACACTTGACTGGTATACAAAGCTGTTTAAGAACGAGCTTATAATGACGTCACTTGGAAACACTATAATGATTGCGGTTTGTGCATCAATTATCGCTACTGTTATTGGAACAATGGCGGCAATAGGAATTGTACGTATGAGCAAGTTTACCAAGGCAACCGTGCTCAACGTGACAAATGTGCCGATTATAAATCCCGAGATAGTTACGGGTGTTTCGCTTATGCTTCTGTTTGTTTTCTTCAGAATGCGTATGAGCTTTGAATTTGGTTTTGTTACTTTGCTTATTGCACATATAACATTCGATGTGCCCTATGTTATATTGAATGTTATACCAAAATTCAGACAAATGCAGCCGCATCTTTATGAGGCGGCGCAGGATTTGGGTTGCGGACCTGTAAGGTCGTTTATCAAGGTGGTTCTGCCTGAAATTATGCCCGGAATTATATCGGGATTTTTGATGGCGTTCACATTCTCGCTTGACGATTTTGTAATAAGCTATTTCACAAGCGGACCTACCTCACAGACGTTGCCGATTACAATTTATTCGATGACAAGAAGAAAGGTAAGTCCCGAAATAAATGCACTTTCGACAATTATTTTTATTGTTGTGGTTGTTGTTCTCGTAGTAAAAAATATTATAGAGAGAAGAACTACTCCTGAAACAAAGAGAGAGGAGATGCGAGTATGAGAAAGTTTATAAAAGTGATGGCTGCTCTTATGGCGTCTGTGCTTGTGGCAGCGGCACTCTCGGCGTGCACATCGGGCGGAGAGGCTGCAAGTGTAACAGTTGAAAACCCCGAGTATTATCAGAAGTTTAAGGATGCAGGAATATCCATAAACGTATACAACTGGGGCGAATATATAGCAAACGGCGAAGACGGCGCAATTGATGTAAATAAAGAGTTTGAGGCGCTCACGGGCATCAAGGTAAATTACAGCACCTATGCTACAAATGAGGAGCTGTATGCAAAGCTTAAAGCGGGTGCGGCAAATTATGATATTATAATTCCGTCGGATTATATGATTTCGCGTATGATAAGCGAAGATATGCTCGAGCCTGTGAATATGGAGAATATCCCTAATTTCAAGAACATAAGAGATGACTTTAAGGACCCCATCTATGATAAAGGTTCTGCTTTTTCGGTTCCGTACACATGGGGCACAGTGGGAATTATCTATGATAAGACAGGCACCGATTTAAAAGAAGAAGAGATTGACTGGGATGTTCTCTGGAGCGAGGATTACAAAGAAGAAATACTTATGTTTGATAACCCCAGAGATGCCTTCGGAATTGCCGAGATTATGCTTGGCTTTTCTATCAACACAGAAAACCCCGAAGAGCTTAAAGCGGCTGCCGAGAAGTTAAAGGAACAGAAGCCCGTTGTTCAGGCGTATGTAATGGACGAGATTTTTGATAAGATGGGTGCGGGCGAAGCAGTATTTGCACCATATTATGCAGGCGATGCAATGACTCTTATGGAAGATTACGAAAATCTCGGCTTTGTTGTACCGAAGAGCGGAACAAACCTCTTTGTAGATGCGATGTGTATTCCAAAGGGGACAGCAAACAAAGAAGCGGCAGAGATGTATATAAACTTTATGTGCGAGGCAGAGGTTGCTGCTGCAACGGCAGAATATATCGGTTATTCAACCCCCAATACTGCGGCGTTTGAACTTTTACCCGACGAGATAAAGAACAACTCTGTATCATATCCGTCAGATGAGTATATTGCGAACAACACTACGGTTTATGCAAATCTTTCAGATGAGGCAAATCAGCTTATGCAGAGCCTTTGGACAGAAATGAAGTCACTTAATTAACATAAGAATAAATTTCTATTGCTTTTAAACTCAATCTGTTATATAATGAAGGTATAAAAGAGAGAAAGGATGAATGTAATGAATAGATTTACAAAATTTATTTCTTGCTTTATAGTTATAACTATCCTCGCGGGGATGGCGGTATCCGTTTCAGCGACGGGCGATGCTAATGTTGTAATTGGCGAAAAACTTGTCTTTGAAGAGGGAAATGAACCCTTTATCGCTAATGAACGTACAATGATGCCCCTTCGTGCAATATCCGAGGCTCTTGACGCTACTGTTTATTGGTTTGGTGAGGATAAGCGTGTTCAGATTGTGTGTTACGACACCCTTTTGTCACTTCAAATTGGCAACAATGTGATGGGTAAATATAAGATTGAAAACGGTCAGGTAAGCGCGCAACCTGAAAGTATTGAACTTGACGTTGCAGCTATGATTCATAATGACAGAACATATGTTCCTCTTCGTGCTATATCAGAGGCGTTTGATGCTACTATCACCTGGGATAACCCCAACCGTGCTGCTATCATTATTCCTGCAGAGAGGGAAATGAATGATGTAACCGTTTCTGAAATGGGTTATCTTACAGACGGAACTCTTTGCGCAGCGTATGGAGTAATTGGCAGAGACTATGTAAGCGGTCTTTACTATCTCCGTGCACTCACAAAGAATGAGCAGGGTGAATACTCAAAGATTTATTTCTGCACACCGATTAAAACTTCGATGTCTGATAACACAGAGTATGGTGATTATGTAACACAGTATTGGATTGAGCAATTCGGTGTTGAAAACCCATCAGGTATGGTTATCCGCTTTACAGGCGTTATTGCAACTCCTGAGACAGAAGCTTGTGCAGTTATTAACAAGACTACAACGGGAATTCAGCCGCTTGGTTATTATGACACATATATGAAACTGCTTGGACTTGATTTTGAACCATTCGACGGACTTTCAATTTAAGAGAAAAAAGGATAGCCGATATCGGCTATCCTTTCGTTTTGGGGAAACAATCGCCCCTACGATATGTATGATAACAATTGTAGGGACCGGCGTCCCGACGGTCCGTTTGATATAAGGAGAACAACAAAACCCCGCATACTGCGGGGTTTTGTTGTATTATTCTTTCTTTGCGTCTGCTATGATTTTATCAACGATGTTGGAGGGAGCTTCCTGATAACGCTCGAATTCGAATTCAAAGCTTCCTCTTGCTTGAGTCATACTTCTCAAATCAGAGGAGTAGCTGTGCATTTCTGCCATAGGAATTTCACCCTCAATCTCGGTAGAGCCATCGCCTGTGGGGTTCATACCAAGCATCTGACCTCTGCGCTTGTTTATGTCGCCGATAATGTCACCTGTGTATTCATCAGGAACAATAGCTTTAAGGTGACCGATAGGCTCAAGTATAACGGGTGATGCCTGTGCCATACCACTCTTGTAAGCGAGGTTTGCGGCAATCTTAAATGCCATTTCGGACGAGTCAACATCGTGGTAAGAACCGTCAACCAGTGTTGCCTTAAGACCTACCATAGGATATCCTGCAAGAACACCCTGCTGCATAGATTCTAAAAGACCTTTTTCTACTGCGGGGAAGTATCCCTTTGGAACGCTTCCGCCGAATACCTTTTCTTCAAAAACGAGACCTTCCTGATCTGTCGGTTCAAACTCAATCCATACGTGACCGTACTGACCATGTCCGCCTGACTGCTTTTTATGCTTTCCTTCAACCTTTACAGGTTTGCGGATAGCCTCGCGGTAGGGAACTTTAGGAGCCTCGAACGAAATATCTACACCAAACTTGTTCTTGAGCTTGCTTACGATTATTTCTATGTGCTGGTCGCCCAGACCTTTAAGTATCTGCTGACGTGTTTCCTTGTTGTTTTCAAGCTTAAATGTCTTGTCTTCTTCCATAAGTTTAACAAGACCCTGGGTGATTTTTTCTTCATCGCCCTTTGCTTTTGGAACAACGGCAAGTGACATATTGGGTTTAGCAAAGTCAATTCCATCAAGAATAAGAGGATGGTTAAGACCGCTCAATGTATCACCTGTGGCGGTTTTGGTAAGCTTTGCAACAGCACCGATATCGCCCGCACAGAGCTTTTCAACTTCAACTTGCTTCTTGCCCTGAACAACGAAAATCTTACCTATTTTTTCGTTTATGTCCTTGTTCATATTATAAACAGTGGTGTCGGGAGTCATAACGCCTGAATATACCTTGAAGTACGAAAGCTTACCAACATACGGGTCGGCAATCGTTTTAAATACCAAAGCCGACATAGGATCGCTTACGTCTACCTTAAGACGTGAAGCAGAACCATCCTTTTTGGTTGCCATAACAAATTCGTCTTTGCTGTCGGGAGCAGGGAAGTAAGCGTGGATAGCATTCATAAGAGAAGAAATACCAAGCTTGTGATATGCACTTCCGCAGAGAACGGGAACGATATCGCCCTCGGCAACGCCTGTTCTGAGCGCCGCATACATTTCAGGAAGAGTAAATTCTTCGCCTGCGAAGTATTTATCCATAAGCTCTTCTGATGTTTCGGCAACCGCTTCGCAAATCATATCGCGCAGAGCGTTCAGCTCGTCTGTGAGTTCTGCGGGGGTTTCAGCAGTAATTGTTCTGCTGCCGTCAAATTTTCTTGCCTCGCGCTCTACTATGTTAACAAATCCGGTAATCTTATCACCCTCGCGGATGGGAAGCTGGAAAGGAGCAATTCTCTTTCCGTATTTATCTTTAAGCTGCTGAAGAACAGCCTGATAATTAACGCGTTCATCATCAACTTTATTTATGAAAATAAGTCTCGGAAGCTTTTTCTCTTCACAATACTTCCATGCCTTTTCTGCACCAACAGTAAGACCTGACTTACCGCTGAGAACGATAATTGCAGCGTCTGCTACGCGAACAGCCTCCTGAACCTCGCCCACAAAATCAAAGTATCCGGGTGTGTCAAGGATGTTGAATTTAACACCGTTCCACTCGCAAGCTGCCATAGCGGTGCTGATGGAAAACTGACGTTTTATTTCCTCAGGGTCAAAGTCCATAACTGTATTTCCTTCAGAAGTACGTCCTAAACGGTCTGTGGTTCCCGATGTATAAAGAATTGCCTCAGCAAGCGAAGTCTTACCCGCGTTACCGTGACCGAGTAAACAAAAGTTTTTGATATTGGTTGTGTCATACAATTTCAATTGACAGCCCTCCTAAGCTTTTAAGATTATGGTTATATTTTAACGTAAATCCATCAATAAATCAACCGAAAAATTCACAATATTAGGCGTTGAATTTAGTCATTTTGCACAAAAATAAGGAGAGAAGGATAAAAAACCTCTCTTCCTCAAGTTTGTGTTTGGGGAGGAGAGGTTTTATAATATCCTTAGAATCAGTCATCGCTTACCTGTGCGGATGAAATTTTAAGAATTGTGCGCTCGAGCGAATCTTTCGATGTTTTCCATGGTTCATCGGCAAAGCGATAGTCAAATTTTTGAATAAACCAATCAAGCTCTGCGTCAAGACGGGTAAGATTTTCGGCTTCTATCGCAAAAAGCGTTTCACAAAGCTCGGTTTGAGTATTTCCGCCAAGACGTTTGCGGGCTTCTGCGATGATTTGCGAGAAATGCTCAAGGCAAAAACCTTTTGATGATTTTACTTTATCGCGGAATTCAGATTCTTTTTTCCAAAGGTGAAAAAAGGTGTTTATATAGCTGTTCATACGCCTTTCAATTCTGTCACAGGCATAGCAGGAAGAATAAATGTCATCTATATAATGCGCAAGGGGCGAGTCGTTGTTTCTGGAGAAAAGACCTGACTTAATATTTTCTTCATTCTTTAAAACAGAAGCCAAATCCTTGTTGATTTTTTTAAGATGAGTGCTTACCATAAGTGCTGTACCAAGACGATTGCCTCCCTTGAACATCTTGCGGTAATGGTACTTGCAAAAACCAAGTTTGTCGGTTTCTTCTCTCACATCTTCTTCCATATATGAAGGCCCGAGAACGTAATCTGTGACCTCTTTGTCGGCTTTTTTATAAAGGACACAGAAAGGACATTCCGAGTCTGCGTCAAAGGCTTCATTTACAGGTATGGTATAGATTTCTTCTTTCAAGTAAACCCGACCTTTCAATAGTAAAGTATATAAGTTATTTTACTATATGGCATTACTAAATGCAAGGGGATATATCAGGATGCATTTTGGATTTGCATACCCGAATTATCGATGGTGTAGTTTTCTTTATAAATGATTTGGGATATGGGGATAATTTTATATCCGTCATTTTTGAGAGATTTAAGTATGGTTGGAAGAGCCTCGGGGGTATGAAGGGCAGCGTTGTGGAATAACACAATCGAGCCTGGTTTAACCTTTTTCAAAACTCTGTCCGAAATTTCTCCTGCGGACAAATCTTTCCAGTCAAGACTGTCAACATCCCATTGGATTGTAAAGCAACCGCATTCACGCATTGTTTTTATAACCTCGTTGTTGTAATCTCCGTATGGGGCACGGAAAAGGGTCGGTCTTACGCCTGTTACGGCCTCTATTTTGTTATTACATTCGGTAAGCTCTTCTATCATTTTCTCTTTTGAAATCTGCGTCATATGCGGATGGGTGTTTGAGTGGTTCATTATCTCATGCCCGGCGTCTGAGAGAGCTTTTACAGACTCGGGGTATTTATCTACCCACTGACCCACCACAAAAAATGTCGCCTTAACATCATGCTCGCCCAGAATATCGATAAGCTGTTGTGTATCTTCGTTGCCCCAGGCAGCATCAAAAGAGATGGCGACGACTTTTTCTCCGCCCTTGTCAACACAGTAAATCGGCAAATCTCGGGGGGCGCCCGTAACGACAACGGCGGTGTTTTTGCCAACCGAAAGGGCGGTTATCCCGATAACAAACAGAGCTAAAAGAACGATAGCACGTCTACGGGTTATAAACCAAATTTTCATAAAATACACACTCCTGAACTTTTTGCTAAAGTATATGCAGGATATATGATGTTTAGTAGCTGATTTGATTGGAGGGAATAATATATAATGGTTGAAATATTTTTTGATTTGTTGTAAAATCAATATAAAGCATATTCGGATAAATATAAAGAAAGGGTGTATAAATTTATGTGGGCATATGACAGTGTTTTTTATCAGATTTATCCGCTTGGATTTTGCGGAGCACCAAAAGAAAACACAGGTGGAGAGCCTGTTTCCAGAATAAAGAAAATCGGCGATTTTGCAGAACATATAAAATCTGTGGGAGCAGATGCGGTTTACCTTTCTCCTATATTTGAATCTGACCGTCACGGATATGATACAAGGGATTATCGGACTATTGACCGCAGACTCGGCACTAATAACGATTTCAAAGAGGTGTGCGAAAGACTGCATAAAAATGGAATAAAGGTTGTGCTTGATGGGGTTTTTAACCATGTAGGCAGAGGTTTTTTTGCATTTCAGGATGTTTGTCAAAACCGCGGGAATTCGGTATATCGCAACTGGTTCCATATAGATTTTGGCGGCAACAGTAATTATAATGACGGATTTTGGTACAAGGGCTGGGAGGGGCATTACGAGCTTGTTGAGTTAAACTTGGGTTGTGAAGAAGTTGTGAGATATCTTCTCGACTCGGTTACCTATTGGATAAACGAATTTGATATCGACGGAATAAGACTCGATGTTGCATACTGTTTAAGCTCTGAATTTATGCAAAGGCTGAGAGAGCATTGTAATTCAATCAAGCCAGAGTTCTTCCTCGTGGGAGAGATAATTCACGGCGATTATAACAGGCTTTTAAATTCAGGGCTTGATAGCTGTACTAATTACGAATGCTATAAGGGATTGTATTCAAGCTTTAATTCTATGAATATGTTTGAAATAGCACACTCGCTCGGTAACCGCTTCGGTGCTGAAGATTGGTGTCAGTACAGAGGCAGAAGACTGCTCAACTTTGTTGACAACCATGATGTGACAAGAATAGCGAGTTGCCTTACAAATAAGGAACATCTAACGCTTGTATGGGCAACGATGTTTGCTATGCCGGGAATACCTTGCATATATTACGGAAGCGAATGGGGTGCTACTGGCGAAAAGGCAGAGGGTGACGATGCTCTTCGCCCGTCATTTGATGAACCCACTACAAATGAATTGACCCGTTATATAGCACGTCTTTCTTCTGCGTACAAGCAAAGCTCTGCTATCAGATATGGTTCTTACAAAAATATCGTGATTACAAATAAACAGCTTGTCTTCGAGAGGGTGTATGAGGGGGAGCGCATATTTGTTGCGATAAATGCGGATGCGGAGAGATATACTGCACATTTTGATTCAAACTGCGGCAGAGCAACCGACTTAATTTCGGGAGATACAGTTGACTTTGGCGGCGGATTGGAACTTGACGCATACAGAGTATATTATCTCAAATGCGAGAGGTAGAGGGAAAAAATAAAAAGTTTGAAAAAATATTGTCAAACCTCTTGATAAATTGGATAATTTAGGTTACAATATCTAATGTATGCAAAATTGTATATGATTAAAATCAGCTCCGAATTCGGAGAGATAAAAAATATAGTGTTTGGAGGATTTCAAATGAATAAGAAAACAGTTGATGACATTTCCGTAAAGGGTAAGAGAGTCCTTGTTCGTTGTGACTTTAACGTGCCGATTAAGGATGGCGTTATTACCGACGAAACAAGAATTGTAGGTGCTCTTCCCACCATCAATAAGCTTATAGCTGATGGTGCAAAGGTTATCCTTTGCTCACATATGGGCAAGCCCAAGGGCGAACCCAAGCCCGATCTTTCACTCGCTCCCGTTGCAAAGAGCTTGTCTTCTCATCTTGGCAAGGACGTTGTTTTTGCCGCTGACGATAATGTAGTAGGCGAGAATGCAAAGGCTGCCGTTGCTAATATGAATGACGGCGATGTTGTTCTTCTTGAGAACACAAGATACAGAGCAGAAGAGACCAAGAATGTAGATACATTCAGCGAAGAACTTGCTTCTCTTGCAGATGTTTTTGTTAATGACGCATTCGGTACCGCTCACAGAGCGCACTGCTCAAATGTTGGCGTTACAAAGTATATAGATACAGCGGTTGGCGGATATCTTATCAATAAAGAAATCGAATACCTCGGCAACGCGGTTAACAACCCCGTAAGACCTCTTGTTGCAGTTCTCGGCGGTTCAAAGGTTTCTTCAAAGATTTCCGTAATCAACAACCTTCTTGAAAAGGTTGACACCCTCATCATCGGCGGAGGTATGGCTTATACATTTATGAATGCCCTCGGCGAAGAGGTTGGTGACTCACTCCTTGAGGCAGACTACCTTGACTACGCTAAAGAAATGATGGCAAAGGCTGAAGAAAAGGGCGTTAAGCTTTTAATCCCTGTTGACACAGTTGTTGCAAAGGCTTTTGATAACGATGCAGAGAGCAAGACTGTTGCCCGCGGCGGAATTGAAAAGGGCTGGCAGGGTCTTGATATCGGCGAAAAGACAATCGAGCTTTACAAGGACGCATTAAAGGATGCAAAGACTGTTGTTTGGAACGGACCTATGGGTGTGTTTGAAATGCCGAACTTTGCAAAGGGTACAAACGCAATCGCACTTATGCTTGCTGATCTCGATGCTACAACCATCATCGGCGGCGGCGACAGCGTTGCGGCTGTTAACCAGGCAGGTCTTGGCGACAAGATGTCACATATTTCAACAGGCGGCGGTGCTTCTCTTGAATTCTTAGAGGGTAAGGACCTCCCCGGTATTGTTGCACTCAACGATAAATAAACATAAGGAAAGGTAGATCAAAATGAGAAAGAAGATTATCGCAGGTAACTGGAAAATGAATAAAACTCCGTCAGAGGCAAAGGCTCTGGTAGAGGCAATCGCTCCTAAGGTAGCAGGTGCGGCTTGTGACGTTGTTGTATGCCCGACCGCTATTTGTATTCCTTCTGCTATCGACGCTGCAAAGGGCAGCAACATCGCAGTTGGTGCACAGAATGTGCATTTTAAGGAAAACGGTGCATATACAGGCGAGCTTGCAGGCAATATGCTCAAGGAAGCTGGCGTTGAGTATGTTATCATCGGCCATTCTGAAAGACGTCAGTATTTCGGCGAGACAGATGAAACAGTAAATCTTCGCACAAAGGCTGCAATCGCTGCAGGTCTTACACCTATCGTTTGCGTTGGTGAGAGTCTTACCGAGCGTGAGCAGGGTATAATGGACGATACTGTTCGCCGTCAGACAAAGGTTGCTTTCCTTGAAGTTGCCGCAGAAGACGCAAAGAACGTAGTTATCGCATACGAGCCTGTTTGGGCAATCGGTACAGGTAAAACTGCTACTGCTGACCAGGCAGATGAGGTTTGCGCAATCATCCGTGAAACCATAAAGGGCCTCTATGGTGAGGCTGTTGCAGATGCTATCCGTATTCAGTACGGTGGAAGTATGAATGCAGGCAACGCAGCAGAGCTTCTTTCAAAGCCGAATATAGACGGTGGTCTTATCGGCGGTGCAAGTCTTAAGCCTGACGATTTTGCTGCAATCGTAGACGCTGCAAAATAGTATTTTGAAATATATAACCTCCCTAATGACTTTGATGTCATTGTAGGGAATGCATTTATGCATTCCGTCGCGGAAGGGATAAATCCCTTCCCTACAGAGGGAGGTTATTTTATGCTTTTGAAGTGAACGCAAAGAAAGGATAAAATTATGAGCAAAAAACCATATGCTTTGATTATTATGGACGGTTTCGGTATTAACGAACGTCACGAGGGTAATGCAATTTACAGTGCAAAAACTCCCAACCTTGATAAATATATGAAGGAATGTCCAAATTCGGTTGTTCACGCATCGGGTATGGATGTAGGTCTTCCCGAGGGACAGATGGGTAACTCCGAGGTTGGTCACACCAATATCGGTGCGGGAAGAATAGTATATCAGGAGCTTACAAGAATTACAAAGTCAATAAATGACGGTGATTTCTTTGAAAATCCCGCTCTTTGTGCAGCAATGGAAAACTGCAAAAATAACGGAAAGGCTTTGCATCTTCTCGGACTTTTGTCAGACGGCGGTGTGCACAGCCATAACACGCATCTCTATGGCCTTTTAGAGATGGCAAAGAAGAACGGAATTGAGAATGTTCACGTTCACGCTTTCCTTGACGGACGTGATGTACCGCCCTCATCTGCGGCAGATTTTGCAGAAGAGTTAGTCGGCAAAATCCGTGAAATCGGTGTTGGAGATATTGCATCCGTTATGGGCAGATACTATGCGATGGACAGAGATAACCGATGGGAGAGAGTAGAAAAAGCTTATAATGCAATGGTTCTCGGCGAGGGCAACAGAGCAGAGAGTGCTGTCACCGCGATTAAGGCAAGCTATAACGAGGGTGTAACCGATGAATTTGTTATACCTACTGTTATCGAAAAGGACGGCGAGCCTCTCGGCAAAATCTCCGAGGGCGACTCTGTTGTATTCTTTAACTTCCGCCCTGACAGAGCGAGAGAGATTACAAGAACTATCGTAGACCCCGAGTTTGAGGGATTTGGTCGTGAATATTTCGACACATGCTATGTTTGTATGACACAGTATGACGCTTCAATGCCGAATGTAGATGTTGCATTCAAACCCGAGAGTCTTAGCAATACTTTTGGTGAATATATAAGCAAAAAGGGACTTCGTCAGCTCAGAATTGCCGAAACTGAGAAATATGCTCACGTTACATTCTTCTTTAACGGCGGTGTTGAGGCAGTATACGACGGAGAGGACAGAGTTCTTGTGAATTCACCCAAGGTTGCGACTTATGACCTCCAGCCTGAAATGAGCGCCCCCGAGGTAACAGAAAAGGTTGTAGAGAGAATTAAGAGCGGTGAATACGATGTTATAGTTCTCAATTTTGCGAACTGTGATATGGTAGGACACACAGGCGTGTTTGATGCTGCGGTTGCAGCGGTGGAAACAGTTGATGCCTGCGTTGGCAAAACGGTTGATGCCCTGCTCGAGATGGGTGGCGTAGCCCTTATCACTGCAGACCACGGAAATGCAGACCAGATGCTCGATTATGATACAAATGGTGCATTTACCGCTCACACAACAAATGTTGTCCCGCTCATACTGATAGGCGAGGACGGCAAGAAGCTTAAAAACGGACGTCTTGCTGATTTGGCGCCTACAATGCTTGATCTTATGGGAATTGAAAAGCCTGACGAAATGACAGGCGAGAGCCTTATTGAGAAATAAGCAAGCTGAAAGAACCGCCGCAGCGGTTCTTTTTTTGCATAAAATTTCTTTTCAAAGGAAAACTATCCTTAAAGGAGGAGTTTTATGAAAGCGTATATAGGAATTGAAGATGTATTTGCAAGAGAAATTTTAGACTCAAGAGGAAATCCAACCGTAGAGGTTGAGGTTAGGGCGGAAGACGGAGTAATTGGCAGAGCAGCGGTGCCGTCAGGTGCGTCAACGGGTGCGTTTGAGGCGTGCGAGCTTCGCGATGGCGACGTGAAAAGATATATGGGCAGAGGTGTAAAAAAAGCGGTAGAAAACGTAAACGGAGTAATCTGTGATGCCCTGCTTGGAATGAATGTGCTTGACCAGACTCTCATAGACAAAAAACTCATTGAGCTTGACGGAACAGAGAATAAAGCAAAGCTCGGTGCAAACGCGATACTCGGTGTGTCCCTTGCGGTTGCAAAGGCTGCTGCTGCGGCGGTCGGTTTGCCTCTTTACAGCTATATCGGCGGAGTCAGTGCAAGGGTATTGCCTGTGCCTATGATGAATATTATCAATGGCGGAAAGCACGCTGATAATTCGCTCAGTTGTCAGGAGTTTATGATTATGCCTGTCGGTGCAAAATGTTTTTCGGAGGCACTTCGTTGGTGTTCACAGGTTTTCCACACTCTAAAGGGGGTGCTTGCAAAAAAAGGACTGTCAACTGCGGTGGGAGATGAGGGCGGATTTGCACCGAATTTATCGGAAGACGAAGAGGCAATAGAACTCATCCTTGAAGCGATAGAGAAAGCGGGCTATAAACCATATAAAGATTTTATGATTGCTCTTGACCCTGCCTCTACCGAGATGTTTGAAGAGGCAAAGAAAAAAGGCGCAGAGGGGAGCTATTATTTCTGGAAAACAGATAAGATGCTCACCTGCGATGAGATGATAGAGTATTGGGAAAGACTTACATCGAAATACCCCATAATTTCGATAGAAGACGGAATGGCAGAAGAGGATTGGGTCGGCTGGCAAAAGCTTACCAAACGCATTGGCGAAAAAGTTCAGCTTGTGGGTGATGACCTCTTTGTGACCAATGCAAAGCGTCTTGAAATAGGAATAAAGACCCCCGCGGCGAACTCTATTTTGATAAAACTCAATCAAATAGGAACCCTTACAGAAACCCTTGCGGCAATCGAGAGTGCAGAGAGGGCGGGATATACGGCGATAGTATCTCACCGCTCAGGTGAAACAGAGGATACAACGATTGCAGATTTGGCGGTTGCAATGAATTCGGGACAGATAAAAACAGGTGCCCCGTCAAGAACAGACAGAGTTGCAAAATACAATCGACTTTTAAGGATAGAAGAGGAACTTGGTAAGTGTGCGACGTATCCGGGGAAAGCGACATTTTATAATCTTAAAGAATAAAAAACGGAACAGTGAAATCACTGTTCCGTTTTGGTTATTCGGATATTTTAGCAAGCTGCTCTGTAAGAATTTTAAAGATGTTGGCTGAAGCAGATACCTGCATCACAAGGTCGTTAACTCTGTCGGGATTTTCACTCTCGAATTTTAAAATCGGGTCTGCGACAATCTTTACATTTTCGATAACGTATGAGTACGCCTTTTGATGATTATGAACGAATGAGCTGTATATTCGCTCCGCCTGAGCATCGTCTATGCCGGTCGGTATTATCTTTTGGATAGTAGACATATCGAGAGTTTGCTTGAGAGTGCACACAACAAGAAGATATGCCAAATGTTTTTTGGAGTATTTCTTTTTAACGGGAGCGGGGATAATACCAAGCTTAACATAGTTATTAATCATAGATGGAGTGACAAATTTATCCGAGCCTGTAACCTCGTAGAAAATCTCGAGATATTTTTTTATAAGAGAAATGACCTGATCCATATAAAGTTCAATATCAGGAAGCTCGTCCCAAGTAGGCAATTTATAGTCTGCCAGGATTGCACTCAGTTCATTATAGGTGGAAACAAATTTTTCCTTTTGAATATTCATATTACCATTCCTTAAATCAATTATGATGTTATTTTATCATATAGTTAAAAAATCTGCAAGGCTTTTTTGTATCTGCAATTTAAGGCTATTTTTGTATTGCAAAAGAAAAGCCAATGTGGTAGAATATATCTGTATGCAGAAAATTCGATAATGTTGGATTTTTGACTCGGATGAGAGGAGAATACAAATGAGAGAAACAGTGAACATTCTTGGAGTAAATATAGATAAAATCACGGCGAAAGATGCGCTTGACAAGGCAGAGAGCCTTGCGGCAAGTGACGGGGTTTCGGTTATATACACACCAAATCCCGAAATCATAATGGCAGCATATGAGGATGAAGAGTTCAAAAATGTTTTAAATTCTTCGGATATGTGTGTTCCTGACGGAATAGGAGTTGTGTATGGTGCTAAAATAATAGGGAATCCCGTTCCCGAGCGTGTGCCGGGATTTGAACTTTCCCTCGGACTTATAGAGAGGCTCGGCAAAAAGGGCGGAAGTGTATTTATGTTCGGCTCAAAGCCGGGGGTTGCAGAAACGGCAGCAGAAAAGCTTTTGGAAAAATACCCCGAGCTTAAAATAGCGGGAACACGCAATGGCTATTTTAAAGAAGATGATGAAGAAGAAATTGTAAATCAAATAAATGAGGCAAATCCCGATTTCCTTATGGTGTGTCTTGGCGCTCCCAAGCAGGAAAAGTGGATAAATAAGTATAAAGACAGGCTGAATGTTCGCCTTTGCATAGGTGCAGGTGGTTCGCTTGATGTAATTGCGGGAAATGTAAAACGTGCGCCTAAAATATTTATAAAACTCAATTTAGAGTGGTTCTACAGATTTTTAAAGCAACCCAGCCGTATAGGCAGATTTGTTGCATTGCCCAAGTTTATATTGACAGTAATTAAAACAAAAAATAAGTAAAAGGACTGATAATATGATATATGTACTTTTAGCAGACGGCTTTGAAGAGGTTGAGGCAATCGCCCCGATAGACGTTATGCGCAGAAATAATATAGAGGTTAAAACTGCGGGTGTGGGTGGCACTCAAATTTGCGGCGCACACTCTATGACAGTTATTGCGGATATGAAGATAGAGGATATAAATCTTGATGATGTAGAGGGAATAATCCTCCCGGGCGGAATGCCGGGCACATTAAATCTTCAAAAAGACGAATATGTAAACAAGTTGATTGAGCATTGCAGAGAAAACGAGCTTTTGCTCGCTGCTATCTGTGCGGCTCCTATGATTTTGGGGGAGCTTGGAATTTTAGAGGGCAAGGACGCGGTATGTTTCCCGGGATTTGAAGAACATCTCAAGGGTGCGGATATATGTGATTGTCCCGTTGCGGTTTGCGACAATGTAATTACTGCAAAGGGAGCGGGAGCGGCGTTAGAATTCGGTGCCGCTATTGTTGATTATTTCTCGGGTGAAGACGGCGTGGGTGCAAAAACCCTCGATACTATGCAATATCCGATATGATTGGTGAAAAGAAACGTCTGCGGACGGAACTGCTTAAAGTAAGGAATTCTATTTTGGAACAGACCCGCCATGCAGAGAGTGAAAAAATAGCAAACAGGCTCATTGAAACGGAGCTTTATAAAAATGCAGAGAGCATCTTTGTCTATGTGTCAGTCGGTAGTGAGGTAGAAACAAGCGGCATTATAGAGAGAATTATAAATGACGGAAAAAGAGTGGCAGTTCCCCTTTGTGATAAGGATGAGCGTATAATGACGGCAGTTCTTATCGATAGCAGGGATGATTTGAAAACAGGTGCGTATGGGATACCTGAACCTAAAAATGCAGATAGAGTTTTGCCGAAAAATGAGATAGATTTGATTATTACCCCTGCTATTGCCTTTGACAGACAGGGGATGCGGCTTGGCTACGGTGGCGGATATTATGATAAGTTTCTGTCAGGTTACGAGGGAATATCGATAGGACTCGCTTTTTCGGAATGTATAAAAGATAAACTCCCGTCAGAAGAATTTGATTGCAGAGTTGACAGGGTAATTTCCCCTGAGGAGATGATATAGTTATGGCGACAGGATATGTCAAGAATAAACAAAAACTAAAGGGTATACGTTATATGCTTTTCGCCGTTGCGGCGGTCAACGCACTTATAACAGTTATACTCGGGATTATCTCAAGCTTTTTTGAAAACCCGATTCCTATATATTTAGAGTCGCTAATTATTGGACTTTGTGCTTATATTATCCCGCTTATGATATATGGGCGGTTAACTAAAATAACAACAAAGAAAGCGGAAGAGAGATTTTATCTCAAAAGGTGCGAGGGACGATATATTGTGCTTGCCCTTCTTCTCGGTGTTTGCTGGCAGTTTGTAATGGTTATTATGACTCTCCCTGCAAGCTTTATCTTCGGCGGTGCGGGTGGTGCTGCGCCTGTAAATGCGGGAGAGCTATTGGCGGCAATGATAGTTGTAGGGGTTATCCCCGCAATATTTGAGGAGCTTTTGTTCAGGGGTATAGTCGACGGCTCTATGGCAGAATTTAATACAAGGGCGGGAATAATTTTTTCGTCGGTTATGTTTGCCGTTTTGCACGCAGATATATATAATTTTATAGGCTACATTTTTATGGGCGTGATACTTACAAGTATAGTAAGACGCACAGGCTCGCTTTATTCGGCGATGGTGTTTCACCTTGCCAATAATGTTACTGCCCTGCTTCTTGGCTACTTAAGTTCGGAGCTTATGTATGCCCCGATTACCACAATAGTTATGTTTGCGGCGGCGGTAGTTGGTTTTGTGGCGCTCTGCGGCGTGCTCACATCTATGAACCAAAAGGTGGCACCCGTTCGTGCAACACAGACGGCGACCCTGCTTGGACAGAGCTTTATCAATTTGCCGATAATTTTGTGTTTTGTCACACTTGTGACGGCGTTTATAATTGTTCGTGTGTTTTAGAGGTGATGTAAATGAACAAAAAAATTAAATATGCGGCTGTGCTTGCAATAGTTGTACTTGTGATTTATACTATCATCAGATTTTTTGTATGCACATTTGATATGTTTGGAATAGGCGGCGGAAGCCAGAGAATTGACATAAAAATAGCCGAGGGGTCAGGGCTCTCTGCCATTGCTGAAGACCTTGAAGAAACGGGTGTGATTAACAGCAAGTTTGCGTTCGGGCTGTATTCACGCATATTTGGCGGCGGAATATATCAAATGGGGCCGCACTCTTTTAATCCGTCTATGAGCTATGGCAAAATATTAAAAGAGCTTGAAAAGACACCTGATGCCGATAATTATAAGATTACAATTCCCGAGGGATATGAGCTCCACAAAATAGCGGACAAGCTGGAAGAGGAGGGGCTCATCAACCGAGAGGTATTTATGCGCGAGATAGAGGCAGGAGATTTTGATTATGAATTCATAGATAAGATTCCCGACCGCGATAACAGACTTGAGGGGTACCTCTTCCCTGACACATATATGTTTTCAGGGGCAGAGAGTGAGAGAGAAATAATAAATGCAATGCTTGCAAACTTTGAAAGAATTGTGGTTCCCGTCTACGAAAATTCAGGAACGGATAAGAGCCTTGACGAGATTGTGACTCTTGCATCTGTGATAGAGCGGGAGGCGGCAAACGATAATGAACGCAGCCGCGTGGCATCTGTGTTTATAAACAGAATAGAGAAAGGAATGCGGCTTGAGTCTTGCGCTACAGTTCAGTATATACTCAAGGAGAGAAAGACTGTTCTTTCAAACGAAGATACGAGGATAGATTCTCCGTATAACACCTATATGTATAGCGGGCTCCCGATTGGGCCTATTGCGGCACCGGGACTTAAATCCATTGAGGCGGCACTCTATCCCGAGGACACAGATTACTTGTACTTCCTTGCGAGTTCAGACGGAAGCGAGAGTTACTTTTCACGCACGTTTGAAGAGCATCTTTCAAAACAACAACAGATACAATATTAAGCAGGTGAATTATGATAGATGATAATATAAATTATGATTATATAATCAGATATATCCGCTCTACACTCAAACAGAGCGAGGGAATGCTTGCGCGTATGGAGGCGTTTGCAAAGGAGCACGATGTACCGATTTCCCAACCCGAAACAATAAAATTGATTGAACTTCTCATTCGGCTTGGAAAAACCGAGAGAGTTTTAGAGGTTGGGGCGGCGATAGGATACTCTGCAATACGAATGGCAAATGCGGGAGCCGGGCACATAGATACTATTGAAATTAATCCCGATGCAGCAAGAGTTGCAAAAGCCAACATAGAAGAGGCAGGACTTAAAGACAGAATTAATCTCATTGAGGGTGATGCAAAGGAGGTTTTGCCCACTCTTAATGGGGAGTATGATATGATATTTATTGACGCCGCAAAGGCACAGTACGGAGAGTTTTTCAATCACTCGATGCGGATGCTTAAAAAGGGCGGAATACTTATTTCAGACAATATTTTATATAAAGGAATGACGGCTACGGACGAGCTGTTGCTCCACAGAAAACGAACGATTGTAAAGAGACTCAGAGAATATGTAAGTATGCTCTGCTCAAATCCAAAGCTCGATACGGATATACTTCCGATGGGCGATGGCATTGCGCTCAGCATAAAGCTTGATTAAATAGGTGATAGAAATGTTTAGAAGGTCAAGTGTATTACGTAATTTTATTCGTAATATGGATTTATGGTTATCTGTGCTTGTTATAGGTGCGGCACTGTTTGGAATTGTTATGATTTCGGGCGCAGGCGGCGAGAGTGCCCTCAGATATGTTATTGTGCAAACAGGCGCTCTTGTGCTTGGTGTAATCGGCATATGTCTTATAACTGTTTGTGATTATGAATATCTTTCAAGGATTTCGGCGTATCTTGGAGGAGTCTGTCTGCTTCTTTTAATTCTCGTGCTTATCCCAGGTATAGGCAGAGTCGAAAATGGAGCGAGAAGCTGGTTTGTATTAGGGCCGCTCAGTCTGCAACCTGCGGAGTTTGCAAAGATTGCCTTTATTGTTATTTTTGCAAAGCTCCTCTCTGATAACGAGGGCATGATAAACAGACCAATGACACTTTTGAAAATGCTTGCCTTTGCGGCAATCCCGATTGGACTTATACTTATCCAACCTGATTTTGGTACGGCGGCGGTTTTCATCTTCATATGTGTAGCTATGCTGTTTGTTGCAGGGATTGGAGTAAAATATATAATCGGCGGAGGAGTAGCCGTAGCGGCGATATGTCCGCTTGCGTGGATGTTCCTTTTGAAAGATTATCAAAAGAACAGAATAATTAATCTGTTCGTTCCTGAAAATGACCCTACGGGAGCGGGTTACCACGTTCTTCAGTCAAAGCTCGCGGTGGGTTCGGGCAGAGTTTTTGGGACAGGATTATATAAAGGACCGAGTCAGCTTAATAATCTGCTTCCTGAACGGCACACCGATTTTATATATTCTGCCATATGCGAAGAGCTCGGTTTTATCGGCGGAATTTTAGTGGTCATTATTATGAGTGCAATCATAATCCGTTGTATATATATAGGAATGAACGCAAAGAACTCGCTCGGGACATATATGTGCGTAGGCGTTGCGGCGATGCTTCTTTTCCAGACCTTTGAAAATATAGGAATGTGTATAGGGATATTTCCAATCACAGGTATTACGCTTCCGTTTTTCAGTTATGGCGGTTCGTCGCTTCTTACAACACTATTGGCGATAGGATTGGTTATGAGTGTCAAACATAAGTGCAGGCTGATTAATTTTTAAGGAGAGAGTGATATGAAATACATCATAGGGAAAAAAGGCAGAATGGTGAAGATGATTGCCGTGTTATGCACAGCTATTATGGTTCTCACCTTTTCTGCGTGCACAAATACAGTTAAAAATGGCACAGAAGAGGGCACCGAACAAGAGAGCAAAACGGTCAGCGTTCCTAAAAAGGAGTATAATATACCGCCTGCGTCGGCAGAAAATGATTTGCTCAAAATTGCGACCAGTGTCCACGGAACAGATGAAAAGATATGTTATCTTACCTTTGATGACGGCCCCACAAAAGAGGTTACGCCGAGGGTGCTTGACGTGCTTAAACAATATGATGTAAAGGCAACGTTTTTTGTTCTTGGCAATATGCTTGAACGTAACAGGGATATAGGAAAGAGAGTGGCAGACGAGGGGCATCTCCTTGCGAACCACTCGTACTATCATCAGTATAAGGAGCTTTATGCATCAGCAGACAGCTTTATGGCGGAGATTGAGAAAACCCAAAGCCTTATAAATGAAATATCGGGTGAGGAGAGCTTCCCTCTCATACGCTTTCCCGGTGGCGGACATAACGCAGGTCCGTATGCGGCGGTCAAGCAGGAGTATAAAAATGTTCTCAAAGAAAAAGGTTATTATTTTGTAGACTGGAACTGCTTAAATGGCGATGCAGAGGCGGCGCTTCGCAGTGCACCCGAGCTTCTGGCAAGAACAAAGGAGACGGCAATTGGTAAAAATATTGTTGTTCTTATGCACGATGCTGCGGCAAAGGTTACAACGCCCGATGCTCTCGGCTCTATAATCGAATACTTGAGAGGACAGGGGTATGTCTTCAGACGTCTTGATGAAATTCAGTACTATGATAAGAGCAACAAGCAGGAAGAAAATTCGGGCATGGTGCTGTAATGCAAATTTAGAAATAAGAAAAAATATTCATATAAAAAAGGGAGAAAACTTGCTATGAAAAAGATAATGTTTAACGAGGATTGGATACATTATATCTGGACAAGGCACGAATATAATATGCCTGTTACAGAGCAGACCTTAAAGGAATTTATATATCAGTATAAGGGCACTCAAATTACCGACTTTGCAATGAATGTAACGGGTGCGGTTTCTATGTTCCCATCAAAAATCAGACAGACCTTCTGTGATAAGTATACTCTCGAAGAAGAGGGCGGAATGAAGGCGAATTTTAAGGATACCTGGGCACGCCTTGCATATGAAGTGTGGGAAGAGAAAAAGCTTGATATGTATAGAATCTGGATAGATACACTCAGAGAAATAGGAATAAAACCGTGGATATCTGTAAGAGTTAATGACTGTCACGGTTTTGGCGACGGACCCACTCTTTTAAAGAGTGAGAGAATGCTTACCCGCTCTGATTTGTGGAGAATTCGTCATAGAGAGGCCAGCGAATATTATGATAAGTGTCTTGACTTTGAGCTTGAAGAGGCAAGACTCGATTTTCTTGCATATATAGAAGAGGTTATCAGCCATTACAGACCTGATGGACTTGAGCTTGATTTTACAAGGGAAACACACCTTTTTATGCCCGGCAGAGAGCAAATCGGCAGAGAACTTTTTAATGATGTAATGAAGGATGTAAGGGCACTTTGCGATAAATATTCACCCGAGGGCGAAAAGATGCCGATACATATTCTTGTCAACGGAACTGCACAGACAAATCTCGAAATGGGGCTTGATGTTGCATATTGGGCAGAAAATGGTTTGATTGATTCTGTGACGCTGCTTTCAAGATGGAACACAACCAACACCGATTATGAAATAGGCATCTGGAGAAGACTTTTAGGTGATAAAATCGAAATCGGCGGCGGTCAGCAGCTTGTTATGAGAAGTACAAACGATACACCATTTACGGCTATAGCAACGACAGAAGCAGCTTATGGACAGGCGACCGCAAATCTTTATAATGGTTGCGATTTTGTGTACCTTTACAACTATATGGATATAACAGAATCCGGACTTTTTGAAATGGTTGGGGCGGACGAATTCCATCCCAGAGCTATAAGACGAGAAGAAAACCTCAAAGAGATATTGAGAAATGTTGGTGAATATGAAACCGCATCAAAGATGCCAAGAAGCCACGTTTTAACCTTTGATGATTTTGTGCCGTTCTGGATGGAGAACAATCCAAGATTGCCAATTTATTTTGAAAAGGATGCAATACAATACTTTAAAATTGCGACAGGTGCGGTGGGTAAGGATGAAAAGGCACAGCTTCGACTTGGATTTGACAGAAAGGTAAGCCCTGATTCTTTCAGAGTATTTGTAAACTGTAAGCCTTGCAATTTTGCAGAGTATATGCAGCTTAATGAAACCTTAACGGATGCAGAGGGACACGTTTTTGATATAACATGCCCCGAAGAAATCCTTGGCAGAGCAATAGTGGAAATCACTCTTAAGGAAGATGCAGTTCTTAAATATGCGGAGATTTTTATAGATTAGAATAAAAGCATTTATATCAAACAGGGACGGGTTTGCATAGAATGGTAGTATAGAATAGTACATGCTATCTTTAATGCGTGAAAGGAATTGAAATTATATGGAAATATATCTTGATAATAGTGCGACCACACGTCCTTACAAGCGTGTTTGTGATAAGGTTTCGGATGTGATGCAGAAAACATATGGAAACCCGTCATCACTCCATAGACTTGGAATAGCGGCAGAAAAAGAAATAAAGGCGGCAAAGGAATCTGTTTCGGCGGCACTCGGTGTTCGTCCTGATGAGATACTTTTTACCTCGGGCGGTACAGAATCTAATAATATAGCAATTCTCGGCGCTTGCAAAGCGGCAAGGGGAAAACACGTGATTTCTACACCGATTGAGCATCCCGCGACACTCAACACTCTCAAAACCCTCGAAAAACAGGGGTATGTTATCGAGTATGTACCTGTTGACACAAGTGGCAGAGTTATATTGGCAGAGCTTGAAGAAATGGTAAGACCCGATACTGTGATGCTTACTGCAATGCTTGTCAATAACGAAATAGGTTCGGTTCAGCCGATTGAAAAAATGTCGGCAATTTTAAAGAAAGCAAACAAAAACGCGCTCTTGCACGTAGATGCTGTTCAGGGATTTTGTAAAATTCCGTTCACGGCGGCAAGCCTTGGCGCCGATATGATAAGCATAAGCGGACACAAAATTCACGGACCTAAGGGAGTGGGCGCTCTCTATGTCAAAAAGGGAATACGCCTTGAGCCTGTAATGTTTGGCGGCGGACAACAGGGCGGGGTGCGCTCGGGCACAGAAAATGTGCCGGGAATTGCAGGACTTGGTGTTGCGGCAAAGCACTGTCATAAAAAGATGACAGAAGCGGTACCTCAAATAGCGGAACTGCGTCTGCGTCTTGAAAAAGGAATAAAATCAAAGATTGATAATGTAGAGATAAATACGCCCGAAATATGTGCACCGCATATCTTAAACGTTTCTTTTGGCGGGGTAAGGTCAGAGGTTGTTCTTCATTCACTCGAAGCAGAACAAATTTATGTATCAAGCGGCTCTGCGTGCTCTGCGCACAAAAAAGAGCCAAGCTATGTACTGACTGCGATAGGACAAAGCAGGTCAATGATAGACGGAAGCATACGCTTTAGTCTGTCTGAATTTACAACGGCGGAAGAAATAGACAAAACTGTTGCGGCACTTGAAAGGATAGTTCCAAGACTTAGAAAATTAAACACAAGATAACTCGGAGGAATACAAATGAAAGCAGATATTTTACTTTTAAAATACGGAGAGATTGTACTCAAGGGCCTCAACCGCCCCGTCTTTGAGAAAAGATTGCTTGAAAATATAAAGAAGGCAGCCCGGCCGTTTGGCGATCTTTCTATCAGAAAGTCGCAGTCTATGGTCTATGTTGAACCGTTAGAAGACGGCATCGATATGGAGGCGGTTGCAGAGCGACTTTCAAAGGTGTTCGGTATCGTAAACATCTGTCCTGCGGTCAAGTGTGAAAAGAATATGGAGAGTATCGAGAAAACAACGCTTGAGGTTCTCTCAAATATGGAGCTTGATGGAAAGTCCTTTAAGGTTGAAGCAAAGCGTGAGGACAAGCAGTTTCCGATGAACTCGCCGCAGATATGTAAGCATATGGGCGGTGTTATATTAAAGAATACCAAGGGACTTCGCGTTGATGTACACAACCCCGATATTCTTGTGCAGATTGAGGTGCGCAAAGACGCGTTTATCTTTATAGAAAAGATAAACGGAGCGGGCGGAATGCCCGTAGGCACTGCGGGCAGAGCGACACTTTTGCTCAGCGGCGGCATAGACAGTCCCGTTGCGGGTTGGATGATATCAAAGAGAGGCGTTGTTCTCGATGCGGTTCACTTCCACAGTCATCCCTATACCTCGGACAGAGCAAAGGAAAAGGTAATCGAGCTTGCAAAGATAATTTCGGTCTACACGGGCGATATAAGACTCCATATCGTTCCCTTTACCGATATTCAGCTTGATATAATCGACAAATGCCCAAAAAATTATCTTACAATAATTATGAGACGCCTTATGATGCGCATAGCCGAGAGGATTGCGGTATCGAGAAATTCAAAGGCGCTCATCACGGGTGAGAGTATAGGCCAGGTTGCAAGCCAGACTATGGAGAGTCTTGCGGTGACAGACAACGCGGTTAATATGCCCGTTTTCCGTCCGTGTATAGGAATGGATAAAGAGGAAATAGTAACAATATCTAAAAAGATAGATACCTATGAAACCTCAATTCTGCCCTATGAGGATTGCTGCACAATCTTTGTGCCGAAGCACCCAAAAACGAAGCCTGTTCTTGCCGAAATAGAAGAGGCAGAGAAGCTCCTGACAGACCCCGAGGGAATGATACAAAAAGCAATTGAGGATACAGAGGTAGTTTTAATCAGTAACTATGTTCAGTAAGGTGATAATATGAATTTTGAGATTATTTCAATAGGGACAGAGCTTTTGCTTGGAGATATAGTAAACACCAACGCAAGAGATATAAGCCGAATGCTTTCAGAACTTGGTATGAATGTATATTATACAACCGTAGTCGGCGACAATCCCCAAAGGCTTAAAGAAGCACTTGAGATTGCGTCAGGGCGCGCAGATGGTATCATTACCACGGGCGGACTTGGTCCAACCTGCGATGATTTATCAAAGGAAACAATTGCGGAGTTTTGCTCGCTCAAATGTGTTCCTCACAAAGAGAGCAGAAAAAACATAATCGAAAGATTTAAAAAGCAAAATCGTCATATGGCACCCAGTAATTTAAAGCAGGCGGATATGCCGGAAGGTTGCATTGTGCTTAAAAACAATTGCGGAACAGCACCCGGTGCGATAATAGAGAGCGACAAGGCTACAATTATTATGCTTCCGGGTCCGCCCTTTGAAATGAATGCAATGCTCAATGAAAGCGTCAGACCCTATCTTGAAAAGAAAGCCGATGGCGTGATAAAATCAAAGGTGTTACGCGTGTTTGGAGTTGGTGAATCTGCCGCAGAAGAAAAAGTGGAAGAGATTATAAAAAATCAGACAAATCCCACGATTGCTCCGTATGCAAAGACGGGCGAAATGGAATTCCGCCTGACTGCTAAAGCAGAATCGGAGCAGGCGGCGGAAGAAATGTTAAAACCTCTTGAAGCGAAGGTTCGCGATATTCTCGACGATTATATATATGCAGAGGGCGAGGAGGCATCACTGCCTAAAACGGTTGCAGATTTGCTTATAAAAAGCAAAAAAACGATTGCCTTTGCCGAGAGCTGCACAGGTGGACTTGCGGCAAAGAAACTAACAGATGTAGCAGGGGCGTCGGAGTGCTTTGAGTGCGGCTTTGTGACATATTCAAATGCGAAAAAAACGGAGCTTCTGGGCGTAAAAGCCGAAACTCTCGAAAAGTACGGAGCGGTATCTCCACAAACAGCCCTTGAAATGTGTAATGGAGTAAGAGAGAGGTCAGGCGCAGATATAGGAATAGGAATTACGGGCATAGCAGGACCCGGTGGCGGAACGCCTGAAAAACCGATAGGACTTGTCTATATCGGAATTTCAAGCGAGAATGTAAATGGAGTGTGCCGCTTAAATCTTGCGGGCAGCCGCAGCATGATAAGAGAGAGGACAAGTCTCTATGCCTTTGATTTGGCAAGACGGGAACTGCTTGGTATATTGAAAGCGGATTCGGGCAATGAACATTGTCTTGAAACAGAATATATCTGGTAAAGGAAAGGTGAAATCATGAAACTGTCAATGGAAACATTTTCGGCGTGTATTAAGTTGGGAGAAAGAAATGGATTCAAAGCGATAAAAGATGCAGGATTTGATTGCGTTGATTATTCGTTTTACGGAGATGTTAATCCGCCGGAGGTATTAGGGGAGAAATATGCCGAACACGCAAAAGAGGTAAGAGCAATATTAGATGAATTGGGACTTACCTGCAATCAGGCACACGCACCTTTCTGGATGGAATACGGAGATCCATTTGATGTTAAATTTATCAAATATAAAGAGCTTATTCGTTCCTTTGAAGCTGCGTCAATAATGGGTGCAGAAAATATTGTAGTTCATTCGCTGGCGGTTCCAGTAGGCATAGATGTTATGGATTACAACGAAAAGTATTATAAAAGCCTTGAGCCTTATTGCAAAAAGTTCGGGATAAAAGTCGCTATAGAAAATCTGTTTTACTATGACAATAAAAGCGATTGCTACTGTGGCAGGATACATACGCCCGAGATGCTATATGATATGCTCGAAAGACTCGACTCTGAATGGTTCGTTGTCTGTGTTGATGTAGGTCACGCGGGTGTTACGGGCATAGAACCTGATGAAATGATAAAGGCGCTTGATAATAAGGTCTTAAGAGCTTTGCATATTCATGATAATGACTATAAAGAGGATTCTCACTTGTTCCCGTATCACGGGAAATTTGATTGGAATAAGATAATGTCAGCACTTAAGGAGATAGATTATCAGGGCGATCTAACGTTAGAGGTTCCTGACCAGCTTCATGGTTTTGAGGTAGATTTCCTGCCTGACGCGATTGTATATGCGGGCAAGATTGCTAAATCTTTGGCAGAAAAATTGAATTAGAAATAAAAGTTTCTCGGGCGGTGTCACTTTGAGGAACTTTTTTAAGAAAAACCTTGCTTAATTGTGTTATGTATGATAAAATAAAAAGTAAAGGCAAATAATACCGTCGCAGATATGCGGAGGTCAAGGGTGAAAAATTCACCGCAGGATATATGAAAGGAGCAGACATATGAAGTATTCAAGCGAAGTAGAAAAGATGTGTCCTCTTGCCAAGGGCGCATATCATGGCCCTGCACCCATTCCTCAGGAGGGTCAGTGGACACAGGTAAAGGAAGTTAAAGACATTTCAGGTTTGACACATGGTATAGGCTGGTGTGCACCTCAGCAGGGCACATGTAAGCTCACCCTTAACATCAAGGAGGGTGTAATCGAAGAGGCACTCGTAGAGACAGTAGGTTGTAGCGGTATGACACACTCAGCAGCTATGGCTTCTGAAATATTAATCGGCAAAACTCTTTTAGAGGCTCTCAACACAGACCTCGTATGCGATGCTATTAACACCGCTATGAGAGAGTTGTTCCTCCAGATTGTTTACGGACGCAGCCAGACTGCATTCTCTGAAGACGGTCTCCCCATCGGCGCAGGACTTGAGGATTTGGGTAAGGGACTCCGCAGCCAGGTTGGTACAACCTATGCAACCAAGGCAAAGGGCCCGAGATATCTCGAGCTTGCAGAGGGTTACATAACAAAGCTTGCAGTTGATAAAGAGGGACAGGTTATAGGCTATAAGTTTGTTCACCTTGGTAAGATGATGGAAATGATCGGCAAGGGTATGGATGCAAACGAAGCGCTCGAAAAGGCAAGCGGTCAGTATGGTAGAGTTGATGATGCAGATAAGCTCATCGACCCCAGACACGAATAAGGAGGGTTTAAGATGGCATTGTTTGAAAGCTATGAAAGAAGAATAGACCAAATCAACGCAGAGCTTGCAAAGCACGGAATTTCTTCAATCGAAGAAGCAAAGCAGATTTGTGATGATAAGGGTATCGATGTATATAATATGGTAAAGGGCATTCAGCCCATCTGTTTTGAGAATGCTTGCTGGGCCTATATTGTAGGTGCGGCAATCGCTATCAAGGAAGGTTGCACAGCTGCTGCTGATGCTGCTGAGATGATAGGTCTCGGACTTCAGTCCTTCTGTATCCCCGGTTCTGTTGCAGATGACAGAAAGGTTGGCATAGGTCATGGTAACCTCGGCGCAAGACTTCTTCGCGAAGAGACAAAGTGTTTTGCTTTCCTTGCAGGTCACGAGTCTTTTGCCGCAGCCGAGGGGGCAATCGGTCTTGCAAGATCAGCTAACAAAGCAAGAAAAGAAGATTTGCGCGTAATCCTTAACGGTCTCGGTAAGGACGCAGCACAGATTATCTCAAGAATTAACGGCTTTACATATGTTCAGACACAGTTTGATTACTTCACAGGTAAGGTAAACGTGGTTAAGGAAATCGCATACTCTAACGGCGAGCGTTCAAAGGTTCGTTGCTACGGTGCAGACGATGTTCGTGAGGGTGTTGCTATTATGCACCTCGAGGGCGTTGACGTTTCTATCACAGGTAACTCAACAAACCCCACACGTTTTCAGCATCCCGTTGCAGGTACATATAAGAAAGAATGTATCGAACAGGGTAAGAAGTACTTCTCAGTAGCGTCAGGCGGCGGTACAGGAAGAACTCTCCACCCTGATAATATGGCTGCAGGTCCTGCTTCTTATGGTATGACCGATACAATGGGAAGAATGCACTCTGATGCTCAGTTTGCAGGTTCTTCTTCAGTTCCCGCTCACGTTGAAATGATGGGACTTATCGGTGCAGGTAACAACCCAATGGTTGGTATGACTGTTGCTGTTGCTGTTGCAGTTGAAGAGGCAATGAAGAAATAATTGCAATGCAAATTATTTAATGAAAGTTGTAGAAGCGATTGAAATGTTAAAATATGAAATGCACCGCAAAGTTTCTTTGCGGTGCATAATTTTTTTGGGAAGGCATTTATAATGACAGAATTTCCGAAACGAAAAAATATAAGGTTAAAAGATTTTGATTATTCGCAGAACGAATATTATTTTATAACGATTTGTACCCATAAAAGGCAAAAAGTGTTCGGAGATATCTGCGTGCCATTGTCCAATAGCGTAAATGCTATCCGGAATTGGTATGCCACCACCGGAATAGTTTCCGTTATATTTTGCATAAGTGTTAACCGGTCTTGTATACCAACCAACCGCTTTGTAGGCTTCAATTTCTGATTGTTCCACAGCTATTGTTCTGCCGTCTTCGGAATACATGATGGCAGTGGGGATTTCTTCTAATTCAGTGTAGTCTGTTATTGGAAGTCCTTCAATCCACATTTTTATCGCTATTATTTCGGGAACTCAAGCGACTTCGCCATACGGAGACAGAGCATCTATGTAAATGCAGGTTCTTCCATCAATATTAAAGCTATCCACCTTGCTTCCATTTACATATGTAACAATGTCTGTTTGTAAGTACGGAAATGAATTTTGACCTGCTTTTGCGGAGTGTTTATAAACCGTACCATAGGGTGTTATTTGAGTTGCATCAGCATTTTTTGTTATAAAAAGAGAACGATTTTCGCCGTTCCATTCAACATTAAAACCATAATTTCTTAAATCCTCCGCTACAACAGCGGTATAATCATTGATGTTATAAGATGTTATTGGATAATGGTTAATATATGCTGAAATATCAGTATATTTTGCATAACCTAAAACATCACCCGTTTTAGCATAGGTAGTTGTAATCATTCCCAATATAATACATGTAGATAAAACTAAACTAAAAAATTTTTTCACTTTTTCTCAACCTTTCATTTGTATTTTGATAGTACTTCTTTGTAATGTAATGACTTTTACTCCTTTCTCAATTCTCACGCACAATAAAAATGCGTGGCAACAGAAATCTGCACCACGCACAAAAAACGAGGCTTGATTTCATGTTACCACACACTATAATCAAAATATGAATACTTATACAGTCATATCATATTAAAGCCTGCGTTTTTACAAACTTAGCATGACTGTATAAAAGCATAAATATGCAACCCAAATAAAGATATTTAAAAATATCATGGCGTTAAGTATTCAATTATAGTATGTGGTACACACGTTATATCACTATTTAGATGTTAAACCAACAAATTTTTTGATAATTATATATAATTGAAAACCTATAAAAATAATTAAAAAATAGCAAAAAAGGTCTTGACAAAATGGTTTTGCCCTGATATAATGTTAAGGTCGCATCGAGACGAGCGGGTGTAGTTCAATGGTAGAATCTCAGCCTTCCAAGCTGATTGCGTGGGTTCGATTCCCATCACCCGCTCCATTATTTTTTTGTCAATATGCGAGCAGTGTCTCAGATACGCGCCTGTAGCTCAGCTGGATAGAGCAACTGCCTTCTAAGCAGTGGGCCAGGGGTTCAAGTCCCTTCAGGCGCGCCAGATATGGTGGGTATAGCTCAGTTGGCTAGAGCGCCAGATTGTGGCTCTGGAGGTCAAGGGTTCAATTCCCTTTATCCACCCCAACTTATATTTTGGGCTGTCGTCAAGCGGTAAGACACAGCACTTTGACTGCTGCATTCGTAGGTTCGAATC
>CALDQB010000036.1 GCA_937911665.1 uncultured Clostridia bacterium
CCGAGGCTTCTTGACCGAGGCAGAACACACGGCAGGGGCAACGGCTACCGAGATACGCACGGTAAACACAAAGACACGCTCCTTTGTCAAGAAAATTCAATCTGCTATGTTTGACGGCATAAAGGCAACACTTGAAGCAGATGCGGTGTTCTTGAACATTCCGCTTGATTTGTACACGGTTTATATTGATTGGATGGATGCGTTCGAAGACCTCGACAAGCAGTATGAGCGTATTGTTTCAGCCGTTGACCGTGGCGTTCTTGAAAAAGAGGACGAGTTGAGATGGCTTTACCCGAATATGACCGATGAGGAAATTGCGGAGAAGTTGGCAAGGATACAAGCGAATAATCAAGTCAACACCGATATGGCGTTAGAAAAAATATTGCAAGGGGGATGATTAAATGGCTCTTAAAGATAAATGGGTTGACAAAGTAAATAATGTTGATGATGTAGATGCAGATGATATAAATGAAATAGCTGGAGCAGTTATACGATTAGAGGAGCAGGCGGCGGATGCTCCGCAGACGGAAGAATTTGCCAGAGATGTCAATAAGAATAAGCAGGATATAGAGTTCATAGAAAAAATAGTGGGCGTTCCTCTACAATATGATTTTCGCAACGCCCTTTATCACGAAAATAATGAATCGAGAATAACTATACAATACAAAATCGGAGATATAATCACTTTTTTTGTTCCGATGGGTTGGTATGCGGAAATAAACGGTTCTTCCGTGGTAACTATAGCCGCAGAGGATAAATACGAAGTATATAAGCTTATTGCTGATGAGAACACCAACATATATTTCATTGATGCAGGAAAGAACAGCGGAGATGATTTCGACATAGTTGAGTGCCCTGTTATTGTTACAGTAGGAACAAATCGATTAGATGATATCGAAAACAAAATTGGAGATATCGACACAGCACTTGATGAGCTTCACGAATACGCACAGGCTCTTATTACAGGGGGTGCCGCATAATGACGATAGCTGAAAAGATAACAAGAGCAAAGAACGATTATGATGCTGTGTACGAAGCAGGCAAACAAGCGGGTGGGAACACCGAAGAAGCATTTGAAGCTGGAAGAAAAGCGGAATATGATGCATTTTGGGACACGTTTCAAAGAAATCAAACCAGCTACGCATATGGTTTTGCTGGGAAAGGTTGGGATGATACAACATTCAAACCTAAATACGATATTGTAACATCCGAAAATTCGGCGTCAAATCATATGTTTGCTACAAACCAAATCGTAAATCTTGAAAAAATATTAACAGAGCAAGGAATACAGTTAGATGTTTCGCAATCGGCTCGTGTGGATTATTTGTTTTATTATTGCACATCTCTTGAAATAGTACCTGTAATCACGGTGGGTGAAAACTGTACAAACATAGCATATATGTTTAATAACTGCACTAAGCTGAAATGCATCAAGGGTTTGATTTTACCTAATAAATCCCTTACAAATAATAATGCTTTTAATAATTGTACCGAACTTGAAGATATTACAATAGGCGGAACGATTGCTATGAGTGGACTTGATTTTAAAAGCTGTACAAAGCTCACAAAGGCAAGTATTACAAGTATAATCAATGCTCTTTCCACTTCAACAAGCGGACTTACGATTACCTTTTCCAAAACAGCAAAAGAAGCCGCATTTACATCTGCGGAGTGGACAACACTTGAAAATACTAAATCAAATTGGACTATTTCACTTGTATAAGGAGGAAGAATATGCGAGAAGTTATTGAAGCTTCCGAGGGAATGATACTCACAGACGGAAATGTTTATGGAGAAACAATATACCTTGCGGAAGGTGTAAGCAAAGATTCTTTCTATCTGATAACAAGAGAAGAATATCAAAAAATAATGGAAGAACAAAACAATATAGTTTAATTTACCTTAAATACCGAGAGCAGAAATGTTTTCGGTATTTTTTTGTGAAAGGGTATTGACAACTTTGATAAACTATGATATACTATATGTGAAAATGAAATCAAGGAGCGAAAAATCTATGTATCATATAGCAAGTTGTAGTTTTGGTAAAGATAGCCTTGCAATGATTTTACGGCTGATTGAAGAAAATAAACCGCTTGACGAGGTTGTTTTTTACGATACAGGAATGGAATTTGAAGCCATTTACAAGGTAAGAGATAGAATATTGCCTTTATTGGCTGAAAAAGGTATCAAATACACCGAATTGAAACCAGATAGACCATTTATGTATGATATGCTTGAAAAACCGATAGAGAGCAAACAAAAGGGCAAACATAACGGATATGGTTGGTGCGGTGGTGTTTGCAGATGGGGTACAATGTTCAAGCAAAAGGCACTTGATGAATATGCCGAAAAGAAAAATGCTATTGTTTACATTGGTATTGCTTATGATGAGCCAAACCGATTGGCAAAAGAAATAAAGCCATATAAGACACACCCTCTTGTTGATTGGCAAATGACAGAGGGCGATTGTTTGACATATTGTTATAGTAAGGGTTTTGATTGGGTTGAAAATGGAATTGATTTGTATTCTATTCTTGACCGAGTTTCTTGTTGGTGTTGTTGTAACAAAAACAAAAAGGAACTTTACAACATTTGGCGATATCTTCCGCAGTATTGGGAACGGCTAAAAGAATTACAAAGAAAGATTGACAGACCGATGAAAAAATTCCAAAACAAACAATATGGCTTTTATGGTAATGTGTTTGATATGGAAAAAGTATTCAAAGAAAGTGAGGGGAAACAATGTACACAGTAACCGAAGTAGCAAAAATGTTTTCGGTAAGCAGACAGACCGTTTTGAAATGGATAAACAATGGCAAAATCAAGGCGGTAAAAGTTGTCAAAGTTTATCGAATACCGAAAGAGGAAATTGACAGGCTGATAGATAAGCAGAGAAAGGAAGATGAAAATGTTTTTGACGAAAGAAGAAGCAATTAAGCGTGGAGCAAGTGAAGAATTTGTAAATGCAAAACCAATTAAGTGTGATACTTGCCTTAATGGGTGGGTAAGAATTAGTGAAAATGGGTATTGTGCAAAGTGTACCTTGAGTAAAAAGAAAGCCGTTGATTGCTTGACAGAGATAAAATCTCATTATATTCAAAATCCGGCAACAAAGGGTGGTGCGAATGGCTGATATTATGGAAAACAAAATATATCCGTTGACTATTGTTAGAGATAGATATACAGGCACATATTCGGGCGGTAAATATACTGCTTGGAATGTTGAACTTGAAGAAATACCAACAGAAATAGCGGATAATGATGTGCCTTGCAGAAATTTTTGGTATGAGCAAGAGGACAATCCGACATATATAGTCGGCAAGGGCGATACAGTAAGCGAAGCATTGGCTGACCTTTATATTCAATTAAAGCAAAGGGGTGAATTGTTTGGCTGATATTTCAAAATTTGATGATATTTCAAAGCTCAAAACCTATGAGGACTATATCGCAAACAATATCACCGAATGGGAAGCGGAGAGCATAGCGAGAGTTTGCCGAAAGATTGGAAAAATCGGACGAATGAGCAAAAAAGAACTTGAAAAGTTTGATGCAGAAAAAGACGCAAAAAAAGAGTGGGAGCGAATAGTGGTGGCTCTTGCTGTTGCAACGGCATTGAATATACGCACACTCAAAAAGGTGTATATAAACGAGTTTGAGACGTGGGAGAAGCAGAACGAGTATTTATACCAATACAGAGGCAAAAAGCCGTTAGGCGTGAAAAATGGGGCATTACAGAGCATTATAGACAAGGCGTTAAAGAATAATGCAAAAGAAATCCTAAACCTCACCAACACAAAGGCTCTTTCGGTGCTTGATAGGAACGGAAATCCTATCCGCCTCCAAGATGCTATTTACAAGTCTTTTGGCGATGCCGTCAAGACCGTTACAGAGGACAGGGCTGATTTTTATGCCACTATGCGACAGACGGTGCAAAACCTCGGTGGCGGTGGATGTAAGGTCAATTATGGTGGCGAACCTGCTATTACACGAAGGCTTGACACTGTGGTTAGACAAAATATGCTCTATGGCATAAAACAATCTCACGATGAATATAATGAGGTTGTCGGCAAAGAATTAGGCTTTGATGGCTTTGAAATAAGTTACACATCCAACCCAAGACCGACACACAGATTTATGGAGGGCAGACAGTTTTGTATTGGCACATCAAAAGAGATAAGAGGCAAACACTTTGATGGAATGGAAGATACAAAAGACAAAGAAAGCGGAAAGAACGTAACAGAGAGCTTGAAAGAGTATAACTGCCGACACAGAAAGTCGGGCATTATCTGCGGAGTGAGTGAACCTGCTTATTCGCCAGAAGAATTGAAACAATTAAAAGAACAGGATGAAAAGATTTATAAGGTCGGCAATTTGGAGGGCGATGGGTATTATTTTTCACAAAAAATGCGTGGACTTGAAACCGAAATCCGCAAATGCAAAGACGAAATAAACGCACTCAAAGCGTTTGGGAATAGCGAGCAACAGATAAAGGAACTCCGTCAGCGCATCAAGACAGTTCGTGCCAAGTATAATGAGATTGCGGAAATTACAGGAATCAGCCAAGAGCCAAAGCGAATGAGCGTATCGAGGGGAAACAAATAATGGAAATATTTTTAGGAATTTTATTCGGATTATATGTTGCCTTTTCTTTATTGTTGGTTATTGTTGGCGGTTTAGTTCTATGCCTTGATGAACAATATTATACAATGAAATATGTATTGACTGACAAAAGAGATTTTATGGGTTGCATTTTCGGTTTTCAAATGTTTGTATGGGACATAGCGAAAGATTATCATATAAACATATTTGGTACAATTCTTATGGAAATATTCATAACTGCTTTTTCCGTATATTACAACATTTTATCATTTATTGTTTTGATGATTGCTTTTGCTGTAAAATATTTTTGCAAAGCATTTGTATTTCTATTCCGAAAAAGAAAATAACAAGATTTTCCCTTGCGAAAGCAGGGGATTTTCTTTTCTAAAAATTTTTTTGAGAAATTTGCGAAAAGGGGTTGACAAGTAGGTACATATATGTTATAATGTAGGTACAAAAGAAAGAGAGGTAAACATTATGACAAAAACATTAAGAATTAACCAAAACGAAAGAGTAACAGCAACAAAGGTTGAAGAAATTGAAGCCGGCGTAAACAATCTTTACAAAAGCGAAGATGGACGCTATTGGGAAGTTCAAAAGTCAAAGTTTTTGGGTATGATTTTTATTCCGGTAAACAAAGAATGGGCTGAAAATTTTGTCAACAAAAGCAAATAAAGAGGTGTTTTATATGAATGTATTAAGTTTATGCGATGGCATTTCTTGCGGTCAAGTTGCGTTGCAGAGAGCAAGAGTTTTAGTTGACAAGTATTTTGCTTCCGAAATAAAAGAACACGCTATAAAATGCACACAGAATAACTATCCAAACACAATACAGATTGGCGACGTTCGCAGAGTTTCGTATAGAAATGGAGTTTTGCACACAGAAAACGGAGATTTTGAAACAAATATTGATATAGTTATTTTTGGTAGTCCTTGTCAAACATTCAGTATTGCTATGAAAAAAGAAAAAAGAGTTGGACTTGCAAACAAAGAAAAAAGCGGTCTGTTTTTTGAATGTTATAGAGTGTTAAAAGAAGTAAATCCAAAATGGTTTTTGGTTGAAAATGTTGCATCTATGAGCGAAGAAGATAAAAACACGCTTTCTCGTTATTTGGGCGTTGAACCGATAAGAATTAACAGTGAAAAAATTGCTCCGGCGAAAAGAGATAGGTTGTATTGGACAAACATTCCTGTCTTTGAAATTGAAGAAAAAAACATAAAATTGCAGGATATTTTGGAGCGTGGATATACGCCAAAAGAAAAAGGTTTTTGCTTGAGAGTTTTTGACAAAAACCCAAATACAACGCCTGTTAAAATGTTTCATAGGTGGTATCACAAATCTTTCGGAAATCTTGTTTTCAAAGATGAACAGCATTTCATTGATTGTAAGAAATATTATGATGAACATTATAAGGGAATGTCGGCAAAAGATATACCAACAGATGAAACAAATATTTTTGATGGCGTTAGGTTTATAACTCCACTTGAAGCGGAAAGATGCCAAACATTGCCGGACGGTTACACGGATTGCTTGTCGGTTCGTGATGCGTTAGATGTATTGGGAGATGGTTGGACGATAGATGTAATTGCACACATTTTCAAAGGATTGAGGTGATTCTATGACTAAAGACAAATGGATAAATATCCGTTGCACCGAACAGGGGCGACAGGATATAACGGAACAGGCAAAACAGAATAATATGTCGGTAGCACAATATATCCGCTACCTCGTAGCAAAGGAAAGGAAGGAGATGGAGAAATGAGCAATAACAGACCGCTTGACAAGAAAAAGAAAACAAACATTAAGTGTGAGCATTGTCGGCATTGGAAAGAAACGGGATATTATACTCCTTATGGACATTACCCCATTAAAGGTTGTTTCTGCGAAAAAAGCAAATGGAACGGCAGAGAAAGAAACTATTGGAATAGGTGCAAATGTTTTGAGTGGCACGAAAGATACGATACTCGCACACCCCAAAATGATGAGGTGAGGGAATGAAAGAGCGACAGAAATATATGTTTTGTTGTGGTTGCGGTTATGCCGTTAAACAAAGTACAATGTTTATAAAAGAGTATCAAAATACGGCTATTTGTTTATGTCGTAAATGTGCAAAAAAATTGACCGAAGAAATACAAGAACATATTGAAAAGAGGAAAAAGAAATGAAAGCGTATATGGAATTAAAGGACATTTTGGCAAGAACAAAATTTGGAACGATTGTTTATTTGATTGATTTGAAAGATGATAAAATTATAACCAATTTCGTTATGGGAAAATTTAATTATATGCAAAACTTATCACGAGAAATTTTAGATGCAGAGCCTTTTGATTTTTCCGTTTCCGAAAATTGTCTTGCAATTACAATTTGCAAAGACGAAGATTAACCGCCTATTGACAAAACCAATTTAATATGATATGAGGTGAGAAGATGAAACCGATTAAGTTCGATGAAGCAAATAAAAATCTATTAAAACCGCAGAATATGACCGATGAGGAATGTTCAAGTCTTTGGGTATATACAGACGGTCAGCAATGTATATCTTGTTGGAAAATGACATTTAAGCAAAGATTGTCTGCATTGATACACGGCAAAGTGTGGCTATCCGTTTGTAGCGGACAAACACAACCGCCTGTATGGGTTGATTGTTGCAAGACAGTATTTCAACCTACTATTGACAAACAAAAATAAATATGGTATAATGTAAGAGTAGAATTGTAATGTTCTACTCTTATTATATTTTTAGTCGGTTGATTAGACTTAAAACAGTCAAGCGAAGTGCAAAGATACTCACTTAAAAAGGACTTAAACGCAGGAGGTAATTATGGCGATTACAGTAAAGTATTTGGAAGATTTAGGCGTGGAAAAGGAAGTCGCTGAAAAAATCTTCGCAGAAAGAAGCAAGGAAATTGAAGCCGATAAGGCAAAGAGAGAAAAACTTGAAACAGAGTTGAAAGAAAAGACAGAGAGCCTTGACAATCTTTCAAAAGAATTTGAAGATTTGAAAGCAAACAATGCAAGTGCCGAAGAATACAAGTCAAAGTATGAAGCACTTGTTGCTGACAATGAGGCGAAAGCAAAACAGGCAGAGGCTGACAGGATTTTGGCTGAAAAGACCGAAAACATTAATAAGAGATTTGAAGCCGTTGTTGGTGAAAAGACATTTAGCCACAATGCAATCAAGGCTGATTATCTCAAAAAGTTCGGTGAAGCCATTGAACTTGAAGATAACAAGTCTTTGTCCGATGAGCAGATTTTCCACAATCTCATAAAAGACGATGCCACCGCATTTACAGGCGTTACAGCCGTGAAGTTGCAGGGAGGCAGACCGATGGGAACAAGTGGCAAAACAAGAGATGAAATTATGGCTATTAAAGATGGCAATACAAGACGAGCAGAAATGTTAGCAAATGCACATTTGTTTCCCGAATTAAATAAATAAAATTTAAGGAGAATTGAATTATGGCGGCAGAAACTAATACAATTATGAAAAGTGATATTGCAAGAGTAAGAATGGTTGATTTTAATTACCAGTTTACAGGCAACCTCAACAAGTTTATGGAGATTCTTGGCGTTACTCGCAAGATTGCAGTACAGGAAGGCGCGGTTCTCAAAGCTATCAAGACCACAGGAACTCTTGAAAGCGGAGTAGTTGCAGAGGGCGAACTTATCCCCCTTTCCCATTATCAGACCGTAGAAGTACCTATGGGCGAGGCGGCTCTTGGCAAGTGGCGTAAGGCTACCACCGCAGAGGCTATTCTTAAAGGCGGCTATGAACAGGCAGTAAGCGCAACCACAGATAAACTCGTTAAGGATGTACAGAAGAAAATCCGTGGCGACCTCTTCACCTTTATGGCAAGTGGCACAGGCGTGGCAAGCGGAGCAACCCTTCAGCCTGCACTTGCGAACGGTTGGGGCAAGCTCCAAGTTCTGTTTGAGGACGATGCGGTAGAAACCGTATATTTCCTCAATCCTATGGATGTTTCTGATTATCTCGGAACTGCGCAGATTACTATGCAGACCGCATTTGGTCTTAACTATATTGAGAATTTCCTTGGTCTTGGCACAGTAATTCTTTCCGCAGGCGTTCCCGCAGGCAAGTATTATGCAACTGCAAAGGAAAACATCATCACTTATTACATCAATGTTGCTTCGGGCGATATTGCTAACTCTTTCAACCTCACCACCGATGAGACGGGTTATATCGGTATCAATGAGTATCCCGACAACGACCACGCAAGAGTTATGGATTTGATTATGTCGGGCGTTACATTCTTCCCTGAAAGAATTGACGGTATCGTAGTTGGTACAATCGGGGCAGATGCAGGCGGCGACGATGCTGGTGACGAAGGCGCTGGCGACGATGCTGAAGGCGGAGAGGATGCTGGTGCATAATGTACCGAGTAATTAAGTATTTTACCGATTTGCAGGACAACAATCACGAATATAATGTGGGGGATATTTACCCCCACAATAAAAAGAAAGTTTCTGCAAGTCGGATAAAAGAACTTTCCACGGATAAAAACAGACGAGGCATTCCGCTTATTGAAAAAGTGGAAGAGCCGAGCGAAGAATAACGAAAGGCGGTTGAATTATGCAATATCTAACCTATGAAGAATACACAGAAATAGGCGGTACGCTTGATTCAACCGCCTTTCAACGAAATATAGACCGTGCGTGTGGATTTATTGACCTGCACACGCAAAGTCGCTTACAGAGCGTTTTAGAGGTATCACAGAGAGCGAAAGCGTGTGTG
>CALDQB010000037.1 GCA_937911665.1 uncultured Clostridia bacterium
TCTTTCGATAAGCTTTGTAAATACGCCACCCATTGTTTCAATACCGAGTGAAAGTGGAGTAACGTCGAGAAGAACAAGGTCTTCAACCTCACCTGAGAGGACACCTGCCTGAATTGATGCACCGATAGCAACACACTCGTCGGGGTTAATACCCTTGTGGGGTTCCTGACCGATGAATTTCTGAACTGCTTCCTGAACGGCAGGAATTCTTGAAGAACCGCCTACTAAAAGAACCTTATCGATGTCACTTGCAGAGAGACCTGCATCACGAAGAGCGTTTCTTGTAGGCTCCATTGTTTTTTCTACAAGGTCAGCGGTAAGTGAGTCAAACTGTGCTCTTGTAATTGTGATATCAAGGTGCTTGGGGCCTGTTGTATCTGCAGTAATAAAGGGAAGGTTAACATTACTTGTCATAACGCCTGAAAGCTCAATTTTAGCCTTTTCAGCAGCTTCTTTAAGTCTCTGGAGAGCCATTTTGTCCTGACGCAAGTCGATGCCGTTTTCCTTCTGGAATTCATCTGCAAGATAATTCATAACCTTATCGTCAAAGTCGTCACCGCCAAGACGGTTGTTACCGCTTGTAGCCAAAACCTCGAACACGCCGTCGCCGATTTCGAGGATTGATACGTCGAATGTACCGCCGCCAAGGTCATAAACCATAATCTTCTGGTCGGTGTCCTTATCAAGACCATAAGCAAGAGCGGCAGCTGTCGGCTCGTTTATAATTCTTAAAACTTCAAGGCCTGCGATTTTACCAGCATCCTTTGTTGCCTGACGCTGTGCGTCTGAAAAGTAAGCGGGAACAGTAATAACCGCCTGAGAGATGGTCTCGCCAAGATAGCTCTCTGCGTCTGCCTTGAGCTTCTGGAGAGTCATAGCAGAAATCTCCTGCGGTGAGTAGCTTTTATCGTCGATTGATACCTTTCTGTCAGTACCCATATCTCTCTTTATAGAAGAGATAGTGCGGTCGGGGTTGGTGATAGCCTGACGCTTTGCAACCTGACCTACAAGTCTTTCGCCTGTCTTTGTAAAAGCTACAACCGAAGGAGTAGTTCTTGCACCCTCGGGGTTGGTGATAACGGTAGGCTCGCCGCCTTCCATAACAGCAACACATGAGTTTGTAGTTCCTAAATCAATACCAATAATTTTTCCCATAATATATCTTCCTTTCTTAATTAAATACAAATTTATTTAGTAAATCAGTTACTAACCTTTACCATAGAATGTCGTACAACCTTGTCCTTATATATATATCCCTTCTGGAATTCTTCAAGAACAGTATTTTCTTTTTCATCGCTTTCTGCTGTCATAACCGCATTGTGTTTTTCGGGGTCAAACTCTTCGCCGACTGCGTTAATAGGTGCAACGCCGATAGAGGTTAGGGTATCGTCAAATTGTTTTTTTATCATTTGAACTCCGCTCAAAACGCTTTCTGCATCGGTTGAAGTTTCAGCAGCGGCAAGCGCTCTTTCCAAATTATCAAGAACCGAGAGAAAGGGGAGGACAGTTTCACAAACCGCCATTTTATAAAAATCCTCTTTTTCTCTTGCAGTACGCTTTTTGAAATTATCAAATTCAGCGGCAGTACGCATAAGCTTGTCGGAAAGTGTTGCAATCTGCTCTGTCGCAGAGGCAAGCTCTGCGTCCTTTGGGTCAACTTCGGGGGTTTCTTCGGGGGAAGTTACCTCTTCTGTGACAGTATCGTTATCGGGTTGAGCTTCGTCTGGTACATTAATTTTTTCATTATCAGCCATTATTTTATCTCCTTTACTAACATTCGGTTAAATATCATCGGGGAGGCTCGGCGTGGTAAATCCGCCAAGTCGTTCGTTCAGCATAGATTCGAGCTGTTTTGCGAAAAAGTCAACACCTGTTACAACTTTTGAATAGTCCATACGCATAGGACCGACTACGCCGATTATTCCTGTCATATTTTCCCCTATCTTATATGTTGAAAGTACAACGGAATTGTCTTTTAATTCTTCAATGGGATTTTCATCACCTATGAAGACGGAAACACTGCCCTCTTTAACCGACGGCAGATTATGAACCATTTTATAAAGAGAGTTTTTATCGTCAAAAAACTCAAAAATTTCCTTTACTTTTGAAATATTATTGTATTCGGGGAATCGCAGGATATTTGTAATTCCCTCAAGATAAACTTCCCTCGTATCGATTTCAGAGATTGCCTCGTGAACAAGCTCAAGAACCGAAGTAAGAATTTCTGTGTTATCACCAACCGCATTTTGTATCTTCATTATATTGGGAAGTCCAATCTGGGTGGCGGTAAGGTCGGTAAGATTTGCGTTTAAAACCTCGTTAAGACGCTCAACAAGTTCGTTTGAAAGACTATCTCTGACACGCAAGAGCTTATTTTTGATAAGTCCCGAATTATCCGACACAATTAACATAAGCGTATGGGCGTCAATCAAAACAAGCTTGATGTTTTTGATAACACCGCTCTCAATGCCCGGAAGTATACCAAAGGTAGGAAGCGAGGTAATGTTTGAAAAAGCGGCAGATACATCTTTTACTATCTTGTCAAGTTCTCTCATTTTGTTGAGCATAGCTCCTCGCATCTGCTCAATTTCCGTGGCGGTCATAAGATATTTCTCCATAAGAGAATCTACATAAAAGCGAAATCCCAGACCCGACGGCACACGTCCTGCCGAGGTGTGTGGCTTTGTAAGATAGCCAAGCTCCTCAAGGTCGCCCATCTCGTTACGAATGGTTGCAGCACTTAAATTAAGAGTTGTGTTTTTTGCTATACTGCGGGAGCCAACGGGTTCGGCATTCTTAATATACCCTTCGACAATAGCCCGAAGGATAGACTTTTTTCTGTCATCCAATGCCATAAAACCAGCTCCTTTTTTGAAACATTTTGACAAATTATTAGCACTCTCTTTAGAAGAGTGCTAATATCTATACACTAGGATATCACGACATACCTTGTTTGTCAAGCCTTTTTTTTGAAAAAGTTGCTATTTTTCGGGAATTTCGGGGAGAACATACACGGTGTTATAATGGGCGTATATAACCATTCCGGGTTTTGCCCCGTTTGGCTTTTTTACATTTTTAACAGCAGTATAGTCAACGGGCACTTGGGATGAATTTTTCGCCTTGCTGTGATATGCGGCAATCTTTGCCGCCTGCATAAGCGTAGTGTCAGGAGCCTCACCGGTACCCTTGGTTCTTACAATGGTGTGAGAGCCTGGAATGTTTTTGGTGTGGAACCAAATATCCGTAGAATAGGCGGTTTTGAGTGTAAGTTCGTCGTTTTGTCTGTTGTTTCTACCAACTAAAATTTCAAAGCCGTCAACAGAGATATATTTAAGCGGTTCGGATTTTGCCTGATTCTTTTTCGGCTTTCCCCCCTGATGCGGAACGTAGCCTTCGTTTGCAAGCTCCTGCCTGATTTCATCAAGCTCGTTTGCATTTTCGACGGCGAGCAGAGCCTCTGCAACGCTTTCCAAATAAAACTTTTCTTCTTCCGCAAGGCGAATTTGCTCCATTGCATATATCTCGGTTGTTTTTGCCTTGTTATATTTTTTATAATATTTTTGGGCATTCTGCGATGGGCTGATGCTCTCGTCAAGAGGAATATCAATCGTTTCCATATTATCAGAATAATAATTTTCAACCGAAACGGATTTCATTCCATATTCGATACGATAGAGGTTTGCAGTAATCAAATCACCGAAAATTTTATATTTATCGCGGCCTTTTGATTTTTCAAGATTTTCACGATGAAGAACAAGCTTTTTTTCGCATCGTTCGATATTGTTTGAAATGAGCTTTTGCAAAGCGGAAGAACGGCGGTTTATATATTCTCTGTTACTGCGTTTTTCAAAGAAAGTGTCAAGCACGTTACTGATTGACGGATATTCCTCAATCACAGAATTGTCGCCGTATTGCGTAAGTGTTACGCAGGAAAAAGCCGTTGGACGTTTTTCTTGCGTGTTGATAACAATAGAGGGGGAGAACTCTCCTTTGCATAATTTACCCAGATAGTCTATTGTGTGGACAACAAAGGCGGCGGTGTCTGCCTCTGCTTTTAAAAGAAGAGTGTTTCCGCAAAAAGAGTATACAATCTCACGTGCTAAAAGAGGACTCATTCCCATAAATGATGATACCAAAAATTTATCAAGAGGGGTATCATCGGGGAGAGTTTCTACCATATTCATAAGCTTTGGGGAAGTGATTTCATCTGCGAGCAATTTGTCCTGTGCGGGAGGCGGATAATATATAAGCCCCGGCAAAATCTGACGAACCGCACTGATTGAAAAATCAATATGCTTTGCACTATCCATAATTTTGTTGTTTTCGTCAGTTAAGATGATATTACTGTGTCTGCCCATTATCTCGGTGATAATTGATTTTGTGCAGATATCACCAAGCTCGTTTCTTGTCTCTATATCAATTTTTATTACTCTGTCAAAACCGCTTTGCGAAATACCTTTAATGACGCCGCCGCACAGATGCTTTCTCATTAACATACAAAGCATAGGAGGGGTCATAGGATTTTCGCGCTTTAAAGCGGTTAAATGTATTCTCGGGTTAGAGGCACTCGCCGACATAAGAAGACGAAAAGAACCCTCTCTTGTGCGGATTGAGAGCACAATTTCGTCACGTTCGGGCTGATAAATCTTGTCGATTTTACCGCCTGATAAAGTATCTTCAAGCTCGCATTTTACACATCGTGTAACAAATCCGTCAAATGACATATATTCTTCATTCCTTCTTTAAAAAAGCTGTGCAACAGCACAGCTTTTATTTATACATTTTTAAGAGCGTCAACCTTATCGGTCTTTTCCCAGGGCAAATCCAGATCGTTTCTGCCAAAATGTCCATATGCCGCAGTCTGTGCATATATCGGACGGCGGAGATTGAGCGTTTCAATAATTCCTCTGGGACTCAAATCAAATACCTTGGCTACCTTTTCAGTAATTTCAAGGTCGCTTATTGTGCCTGTGCCGCGGGTATCAATACGGAGTGAAACAGGTTCTGCAACGCCGATTGCGTATGCAACCTGAACCTCACAAGCCTTTGCAAGACCTGCCGCAACTACATTCTTTGCAACGTATCTTGCGGCATAAGCGGCAGAGCGGTCAACCTTTGTCGGATCCTTGCCCGAGAAAGCACCGCCGCCGTGGCTTGCGAAGCCGCCGTATGTATCCACGATAATTTTTCTGCCCGTATGACCTGAATCACCTTGCGGTCCGCCTACTACAAAACGGCCTGTCGGGTTGATGTGATACTTTGTTTCATCATCAATAAGGGAGGGGTCGATAACGGGAAAAATAACATGTTCTTTTATATCCTTGCGGATTGTTTCGATATCCACATTGTCATCGTGCTGAGTAGATACTACAATGGTATCAATTCTCTTGATGTTGCCGTTTTCGTCATACTCAACAGTTACCTGTGACTTTCCGTCAGGACGCAGATATTTTAAAGTTCCGTTCTTTCTGACCTCGGTAAGTCTGCGCGAGAGCTTGTGTGCATAGTAAATGGGGGCGGGCATATAATCATCGGTTTCGTCGCATGCAAAGCCGAACATCATACCCTGGTCGCCTGCTCCGTCGCGGTTGACACCCATAGCGATATCGGGAGACTGCTTGTCAAGTGCGCAGATAACTGCACAGGTGTCACAGTCAAAACCGAATTTAGCTCTGTCATAACCGATAGAACGCACAGTTTCGCGAACGATTTTTTGAATATCTATTTCGGCGTCGGTTGTAATTTCGCCAACAACCAGAACAAGCCCTGTTGTAACGGTTACCTCGCAGGCTACACGTGCTGCGCTGTCTTTTTCCAAAATAGCATCAAGTATGGCATCAGAGATAATATCACTGATTTTATCGGGATGTCCTTCTGTTACGGACTCTGAAGTAAAAAGTCTCTTGTACATTTATGTATCCTCCTAAATTACGTGCTTCAAAAATTAAAGTATATCGTTTATTTTATCGCATATCGCGGTAAAAATAGTATCAATATCCGAGTTTGCATCAATTATTTCGATGTTGTGAGTATCCGAGAGAGTCGAGAGGACAGAAAGGAAATTGTTTCTTATCTGACGCATTTTATCGATATCCTTTTCATAAAGCTCGGGCTTTTCTCTGACCTCATCTATACGGCGCTTGCAGGTGTCGGGGTTTACATCAAGGAAGATGCACAAATCGGGGACGGGCAGACGCTCGCACTTTAGATTTATATCCATAACCCACTTCATATCGGTTGCCGTGCCCTGATATGCAAACGAAGAATAGTAGTATCTGTCGCATAAAACGATGTATCCGTCGTCGAGATATTTGGCAATTCCGTTTTCGGGATGAGCGATGTGTTCAATTCTGTCGGCAAGGAATAAAGCGGCTTGCAGATACATATCTTTTTCTTCACTGTTTGAGAGTATTCTGCGAAGATATGTGCCGGTTTCAAAGTCGGTAGGCTCTGCGGTGAGAAATACGCGTTTACCCGAAGCTTCAAGCATTTCTTTAACAAGCTTCATTTGAGTGCTTTTGCCGCTGCCGTCAAGACCTTCGACTACAATAAATTTACCTTTGCTCATAAGAACACCTCGCCTTCGCTACAATTATAATCACATTATAACATTATAACCAATAGAGCCCAAAAAAGCAACAGTTTTTGAAAAAAATATCGATTGTGTAAAATATATATTGTAATTTCACATTCAAAAGAGTATAATTAAAAAGAATGTGGAATTATTGAAGTTTAAAGTGGGGGATGTTATGTCACTTGAGAGAGCAAAAGAACATTTAAAGAAATATGAACTCGATGAGAGAATATTGGAATTTAAGACGTCGTCTGCAACGGTTGCAGAGGCGGCGGTTGCAGCAAACTGCAGTGAAGGGGAAATTGCAAAGACATTGTCTTTTTTGGTAGAGGACAAGCCAATCCTTATTGTAGTTGCGGGAGATTGCAAAATTGATAACGGAAAATTCAAAAAAGAATTTTTAACAAAGGCGAAAATGATTCCATTTGAGATAGTGGAAGAGCTTATCGGTCACCAGGTCGGTGGTGTTTGCCCGTTCGGCGTAAACGAAAATACAGTTGTTTATCTCGATGAATCTCTTAAACGCTTTGATATGGTTTATCCCGCCTGCGGAAGCTCCAATAGTGCTATCAAGCTTACAATATCAGAGCTTGAAGAAGCATCAAACTACAATAAATGGATTGATGTCTGCAAAGTGCAGGAAATATAAAAAAGATAAGGACGTGATAAAATGGAATACACACCCAATTCAAACAGATATGAAGAAATAGAATACAAAAAATGCGGTGAGAGCGGGCTTAAACTCCCCGTGGTGTCGCTTGGGCTTTGGCATAACTTCGGTGATAATGCAGATTATGAGAATATGTGCAAGATGTGTTTTACAGCTTTTGACAGCGGTATAACGCATTTTGATATTGCCAATAATTATGGTCCCAAGGGTGGAAGTGCAGAAACTAATTTTGGAAAGATACTACATGAGCATTTTAAAGGTTACCGCGATGAAATGATAATAAGTACAAAAGCAGGATATTATATGTGGCCGGGTCCCTACGGTGATAATGGCAGCAAAAAGTATCTGACGGCAAGTCTTGACCAGAGTCTTAAGAGACTCAATCTTGACTATGTTGATATCTTTTATCATCACAGAATGGACCCTGATACACCGCTTTACGAAACGATGTGGGCTCTTGATCAAATAGTAAAGAGCGGTAAGGCGCTCTATGTAGGTCTTTCGAATTATGACGGTGAAACTATGGAAAAGGCGGCGGATATACTAGACGAATTGCATTGTCCTTTTATCATCAATCAGAACAGATATTCTATATTCGACAGAACGGTAGAGAAGAACGGAATACTCAAGACTGCGGTTGAAAGGAAAAAGGGAATGATTATTTTCAGTCCGCTTGAACAAGGTCTGCTTACTGACAGATATTTAGACGGAATTCCCGAGGATAGCAGAGTGAAAACCGATGGCAGATTTTTAAACGAAAATTCTTTGTCTGCGGAAAAGCTTGAAAAGGTCAGAAAGTTAAATGAGATTGCGAAGAGGAGAGGTCAGTCTCTTGCTCAGATGGCTCTCTCGTGGGTGTATAGCCGTGAGGGAATAACAAGCGTTTTAATTGGTGCGTCAAAGCCTGAACAGATAAAAGAAAACCTCAAAATGACTGATAATGTTAAATTCACAAAGGAAGAACTCGACGAAATCGATGCAATTGTTTTCTAATCGGATAATATAAAGGAGACGAGGTATAATGCGAAAATTGTTGGCAGTATGGGCGGCAAAGCTTTCTGCGGTTGCGGGACGGATGCTGGGTAAAAAATCTTCATCTACGCCTGGTACGATTGCTTTGAAAATTTGCCCTGATATCATAAGAATATTATCTCAAAGTGTAAACAAAGGTATATTTGTAACCTGCGGCACTAATGGTAAAACAACGACAAACAACCTTTTAAACACTGCACTTGTAAAGGCGGGCTATAAAACAGTCTGCAATAACCTTGGTGCAAATATGGTAAGCGGTGTAGCTACTGCATTTGCTCTTGCGTGCGATTTAAAAGGAAATCTGTCTGCGGACTATGCGGTGCTTGAAATAGACGAGGCGGCAGCAAGACGCGTGTTTGAGCATTTAACCCCTGATTATATGGTGGTTACAAACCTCTTCCGTGACCAGCTTGACCGCTATGGCGAGATTGACATAACTTATAGTCTTCTTGACGAGGCAATCAGTATGGCAGACGGAGTAAGGCTTGTCTTAAACGGTGATGATCCGCTGACATCACGCTTTGGTAAGGGCAGAGATGCTAAATACTATGGAATTTCAGAACAGGTTCTGCCCCAGAATTTTGAGGCGGGAGAGGGTCAGCTCTGCTCTGTGTGCGGTGCTGAACAAAAATATAACTATATTCACTACAGTCAGCTCGGTGACTATTATTGCCCAAACTGCGGAAATAAGCGTAATAATATAGATTTCGAGGCGACGGAAATTGACCTTTCGGGTTCTATGAAATTTACAGTTAACAAGAGCGAAAGAGTGGATGTAAATTACAGAGGATTTTATAACATCTACAATATTCTTGCGGTATATGCGGCTTTGGCAACGGCGGGAATAAAGCCTGATAACTTCAATCAAATACTTGCAGACTATAAACCGCAGACGGGCAGAATGGAGCTTATCGACCTTGGAAAGCCATTCATACTTAATCTCGCTAAAAACCCCGCAGGCTTCAATCAGGCAATACAGACGGTAATGCTTGACAAACGCAAAAAGGATGTTATTGTGGCAGTAAATGATATGGTAAACGATGGTCAGGATGTGTCGTGGCTCTGGGATGTTGATTTCGAGAGCCTGAATGACGAAACCTTAAACACCCTTACAACGTCGGGAATGAGAGTATATGATCTTGCACTTCGATTTAAGTATTCGGGAATTAAGGTAGATAACATAACCCGCAATATGAGGCAGGCAATCGAGAGATGCAGAAAGACAGATGCAGAGGTTTGCTATGTTCTGGTAAATTATACAGCTCTGTTTCCAACTCAAAGCACAATGCTTGAGATTAGAAAAGAACTGAAGTCGGGAGGGGAAGAAATTGACAGATAAAAAAGTAATTAATATTTTGCATCTTTATCCCGATTTGCTAAACTTATATGGTGATAAAGGCAATATTTCAAGCCTTGCAATGCGTCTTAAGTGGCGCGGGATTGACGCCAATGTCGTAACCTGCACAAAGGGCGGGGAAATAAGTTTAGATGATGTCGATATAGTTTTTCTCGGCGGAGGTTCTGACAAAGAACAGACAATCGTGGCAAACTTCCTTAATGATAAGAGGGATGAGTTTAAAGAATATATCGAAGAAGGTGGAGTTCTTCTTGCAACCTGCGGAGGATTTGAGATGCTTGGAAAGTATTTCGAAACATCAGACGGCAGAGTAGAGGGACTTGGTGTGCTTGATTTTTATACCGAATTTTCAGGCAAGAGACTAATAAGTAACGTGGTGATTGACTCGCCACTCTGTTCACAGAAAATCATCGGCTTTGAAAACCATGCAGGAAGAACGAAAATCGGAGATTGCGTACCGCTTGGCAGGGTTCTCTGCGGAAACGGAAACGACGGCGAGAGTGGCTATGAAGGAATAATATATAAGAATGTTATAGCAACTCACCTTCACGGACCTCTGCTTCCCAAAAATCCTATGCTTTGCGATTATATTCTCTCTTGTGTGATGAGTAAAAAGTATGAGAATTTTGAAGGACTTGAAGCTATTGATGATACGCTTGAAAATGCCGCAAACGAATATATGGCAGATAAGCTGATAAATGATTGACAAATAACAAAAAATCACTTATAATATAGTAAAAAGTATGCTGACGCAGAAATTTTATTGACGCAGAAGATACGGATAATACTGAATTTAACTTTGCCATACGGCAAGGGTATTTGTGATAGTTTAACCGTGTCTTCTGGCACGGTTTTTATATTGGAGGGGTTTTGTGGAAACGAGAATTGCACTTGTTGGAATTATAGTAGAGAATGCAGAATCAGTAGAGGGGCTTAATGAAGCTTTGCATAATTATGCAAAGTATATAGTCGGCAGAATGGGTATTCCCTACAGAGAGAAAAGTATAAGCGTAATCAGCGTTATTGTTGATGCCCCGCAGAGTGAAATAAGCGCTATGACGGGGAAAATAGGAAGGCTTGATGGCGTCAGCGTAAAAACCTTGTATTCGAGTATAAAATAAGGAGGAATGTTGCTATGTATAATCCTAAATCACTTAAAGCAGAAGAGTTTATAAGCCACGACGAAATTATGGAAACCTTGGCATATGCAGAGGATAACAAAAATAATACAGAGCTTATAGATGCTATAATAGAAAAAGCAAAGGAGCGCAAAGGTCTTACTCACAGAGAGGCATCTGTTCTTTTGGCGTGTGAGATGCCTGATAAGACAGAGGAAATTTATAACCTTGCCGAGCAGATAAAGAAAGATTTTTATGGCAACAGAATAGTTATGTTTGCACCTCTTTATCTTTCTAACTATTGCGTAAACGGCTGTGTTTACTGTCCGTACCATTTAAAGAATAAACATATTGCAAGAAAAAAACTTACGCAGGAAGAGGTACGACGTGAGGTTATAGCGCTTCAGGATATGGGGCATAAGAGACTTGCAATCGAGGCGGGAGAGCATCCTACGATGAACCCTATCGAATATATATTAGAGTGTATAGATACTATATATTCAATCAAGCATAAAAACGGAGCAATTCGACGTGTAAATGTTAATATCGCTGCAACCACGGTTGAAAATTACAGAAAGCTTAAAGATGCGGGGATTGGAACATATATTTTGTTCCAGGAAACATATAACAAAGAGAGTTATGAAAAGCTTCATCCGACAGGACCGAAGAGCGATTATGCTTATCATACAGAGGCTATGGACAGAGCAATGGAGGGCGGTATTGACGATGTTGGTCTTGGAGTTCTGTTCGGTCTTGAGCTTTATAAGTATGAACTTGCAGGTCTTTTGATGCACGCAGAACATTTAGAGGCGGTGCATGGTGTTGGACCTCATACTATAAGCGTTCCCAGAATAAAGAGAGCGGACGATATCAATCCTGATGATTTTGATAATGGAATAAGTGACGAAATTTTTGCAAAAATTTGTGCTATTATAAGAATTTCTGTTCCTTATACGGGTATGATTATTTCTACAAGAGAGAGTAAGGAAGTGCGTGAAAAGGTAATCCGTCTCGGCGTTTCGCAGATAAGCGGTGCGTCAAGGACAAGTGTTGGCGGTTATGCAGAGGAAGAGCCGGAGGAAGAAAATTCAGCACAGTTTGATGTAAGCGATAACAGAACACTCGATGAGGTTGTACGCTGGCTTATGGAGATGGGATACATTCCGTCTTTCTGTACCGCGTGCTATCGCGAGGGAAGAACGGGCGACAGATTTATGAGCCTTTGTAAAAACGGACAGATACAGAATTGTTGTCACCCGAACGCTCTTATGACACTTAAAGAATTTTTGATGGATTATGCGAGTGAGGATACCCGCAAAATTGGTGAAGAGCTTATACGGGCAGAACTTGAAAATATCCCTAAAGAAAAGGTTAAGGAAATCTGTGCAGCAAATCTCGAAAAAATAGAGAACGGAATAAGGGATTTTAGATTTTAAGTTGGTGATTTTATGAATAATACTCCAAATGCAAATCGTATTCATATTGGCTTTTTTGGTTCCCGTAATGCAGGCAAATCAAGTCTTGTAAATGCGATAACCAATCAGGATATGGCGGTTGTTTCCGATAAAAAGGGAACAACGACGGACCCCGTTTCAAAGGCGATGGAGCTTTTGCCTGTCGGCCCTGTGCTTATAACGGACACACCTGGTTTTGATGATGATGGTGATATAGGCAAGCTTCGAGTTGAGCGAACACGGAAAATACTAAATAAAACTGATGTGGCTGTCCTTGTTATAGATGCATCTGTGGGCAAAAATGATTTTGATATACAGCTTGAAGAAATGTTTGCCCAAAAGGAAATCCCTTATATAATTGCTTATAACAAAAGCGACTTATTCGAAAAAGAGAAGCAGAACGATGACGAAATATATGTAAGTGCAATCACGGGTGACGGAGTTTTTGAACTTAAAGAGAAAATTGCAAAAATTGCGGGGGCTGCCAATAAAGATGCAGATTTGGTAGCAGATATGTTAAAAGAGGGCGATTTCGTTGTATTGGTTGTGCCGATTGATGAAGCCGCACCCAAGGGCAGACTTATTCTCCCGCAGCAACAGACAATTCGTGATATTCTGGATGCGGGTGCTATTGCGATTGTGAGTAAAGACACAGAGTATGCAGAAACTCTCAAAAATCTAGGCAGAGAACCCAAAATGGTTATATGCGACAGTCAGGTCTTCGATAAGGTGGCAAAAGACACTCCCGAGGGAATAATGCTCACTTCATTTTCAATCCTGATGGCGAGGTATAAAGGACTTTTGGATTTTGCCGTAGACGGAGTTTGCGCGATTGACAACCTCAAAGACGGAGATACAATTCTTATATCGGAGGGATGTACGCATCACAGACAATGCGGAGATATAGGAACTGTAAAAATCCCGAAGCTTCTTAAAAAGTATACAGGGAAAGAAATAAATATAGAAACATCATCAGGAGCGGGATTTCCTGAAGATTTAACAAGGTATTCACTTATTCTCCATTGCGGAGGTTGTATGCTAAACGAGCGTGAAATGAAATATCGTATAAAGTGTGCAAAAGACGCAGGCGTGCCGATTACAAATTACGGAACGGCAATAGCGTATGTAAATGGAATACTAAAGCGAAGTCTCGCACCCTTTCCGCATCTTGCAGAGAAAATAAAATAACCGCCGATGGCGGTTATTTTTTATTCACTGTCGTCGCCAGACTCTAGTTTAGAAATCGAAATTTCGAACGCGGTTTTTGTTTCAAATTCGTCTTCGCTTATTTTCTTTTGATATTCACGGCTTTGAATTCTGCCACGGATTTTTAAGTTAGTGCCGACAGGCAGAGTTTCGGCAAATTTTGCGTTTCGTCCCCACGCTATACAGGGGATATAATCCGATTTATTGTAAGAACGGTTTACGGCAAGCAAAATATCCGAAATTTCCCGCATAAACGGAGTTGTGCGATATATAGGAGGTTTGCAGATGTATCCGTTTAAGTAAATCTGGTTAGGGTTGCTGTCGTATTCTGCATCGTCATCTAATACATCAATGTCCCTTACAAAAACTGTAAGTATAAGACGATTGCCTACGTTTGAAAAATTGTTGTAGGAACGGAATTGACCCTGAATACGAACGAGTCTGCCCTTCTCTAAATCAACTGCGGGGAAAAAGCGCTCTGATATTGTGATGTTTATAAGGTCAAAGTTCTCGCTAAGGCGTGGGACCTTAAGTTTAAATAAGTAAAATTTTTCACCGTAAATCATATGTGAGAACACAGGTTCGCTCTCAACCGTTCCGCATAAGATAACCTTGTTGTTTTCTAAAAAAGTATTTTCCACTATATTCACTCCTGTCAATCATAAAGGCTACTGTAAATTATATTCGATATACTGCAATTTAGAACCTGACTGACTTAAAAGTATCCAAATCCACGTCACATAAAATGAGAGTGGTTACGATTGCAAGGTAGATAAAAATATCATCTGGTTTTTTGTGCCATTTTACGTTGAATTCCTGCGGCGAAATTTTATTATTTCGGAGGGTGTATACCGCGCGTTGCAGACAAAACGTAAATCCGTCATCATCAATGCTTGATGCGGTGATGGTGGAGTTTAGTTTAAGACCGCAGGTTATCGCAACAAAATCAGTTTTTTCGGCTTCTGCAATTTCATCAGCATCATCTGCGTTTATTATAACGTTGTTTCCGATTTGAAGCATATTATCACACATCCTCCCTTAAATTCATATCTACTATTTTCCCCGCATTGATAGGATATATTCCTAAAAATAAAATAATTCGCCAAAAAGAATATTAGTTTGACTGTGGGTAAAACTAAACAATAATTTTACAAAAAGCGGGGGTTGAAGATTTGATAATTACAGTTCTTCGCACGTTAATTATGTATATATTTGTTGTCGGGGCACTGCGGATGATGGGAAAGCGCCAGATAGGCGAGCTTGAGGCATCCGAGCTCGTTGTTACGATAATAATATCTGATATTGCAGCTATGCCGATAACAAACACAGAGGTTCCCATTGTTGCCAACATAATAGGTATACTTATGTTGATGATTTTAGAGGTTGTTTTATCTTATGTTGCATTTAAGAACCCGAGGGCAAGACGGATTATGTACGGAAAGCCAAGTACGTTTTATAAAGATGGAAAGTTCGATCAAAAAGAAATGGAAAAGCAAAGATTTAATATTGCGGATATAATGGAGGAGGTGCGCGGTAATGGTGCATCTGCTCTTTCAGAAGTTGAATATATCGTTATGGAAACCAACGGAAAGGTAAGCGTCGTTCTTAAAAGTGATGAAAGTCCAATAGCGCCAAAACAGCTTAATATAAAAACGGAGCCCGTCAGAATGAGCTATATAATAATCGATAATGGTAAAGTGATAGATGGATGTATGAAAAGGCTGGGTCTTAATCAAGAATGGCTTGATAAAAAAATAAAGGAAAAAGGACTTGCTTCGGCAAAAGATGTTTTTTATTTAAGCTTCGAACAAAACACGGGGAAGACTGTCCTGATACCTAAAATGTAGGGGGATGTTATGAAAAGAGTATTAGCAGCTTTAGCGATTTTGGTCTGTATAGCAGGAATTTCGGCTTTGCATATGAACAAGACGATTACACTTACAGAGATGATTAAGGAAACGTCTAACGAGGTGTATGAGGCGTACAAGGACAATAATTGGGAAAAAGTTAGAAAAGGTGTTCTCAAGATAGATAAAGTATGGGAGGAAAATCATCTCTGGGCGTACCTGACGCTTTCAACCGACCAGATTGACGAGATAGAAATTTCGATAAAGCAGAGTGTTGCATATAGTGAGGCAGAGGCGGAAGATGACTTTATAGGAGAGTTTACAATGATGTGTATGCTGATTGACCATCTTCCGAAACAAGAAACATTTTCAATTGGCGAACTGTTTTGATTAAAAAATGAGATTTTGGTAAAAACGCATATAAAAAAGTTGGTTTAAGTGCGTAAGTTGTGGGTTTGTTTACTTGACAATATTTTAACAGTAGGATAAAATATATAGGTATAATTAGAACAACAGAAAACGAAAGGGTGACAGTAAATGGGAATGACACTTGCCCAGAAAATTCTTAAGGCTCATTTGGTGAGCGGAGAGATGATTGCCGGTGAAGAAATCGGTATAAAAATAGACCAGACATTGACGCAGGACGCTACGGGAACTATGGCTTATCTTGAGTTCGAGGCTATGGGTGTTCCGCGCGTTAAAACAGAGCGTTCTGTTGCATATATTGACCACAATACTCTTCAAAGCGGATTTGAAAATGCGGATGACCACAGATTTATAGGCAGTATTTGCAAAAAGCACGGAATATATTTCTCTCGTCCGGGAAACGGAATTTGCCATCAGGTACATCTTGAGAGATTTGGTATACCCGGAAAGACCCTTATCGGTTCTGACAGCCATACCCCTACCGGCGGCGGAATAGGTATGATTGCAATCGGAGCGGGAGGAATGGACGTTGCTGTTGCTATGGGCGGTGGTACATATTACATAACTTGTCCTAAAATCGTAAAGGTTGAACTTACAGGTAAACTCAGTCCCTGGGTTGCAGCAAAGGATGTAATTTTAGAAGTTCTTCGCAGACTTTCTGTAAAGGGTGGAGTTGGTAAAATAATAGAATATTGCGGTGAGGGTGTTAAGACTCTTTCTGTTCCTGAACGAGCTACTATCACAAATATGGGTGCCGAGCTTGGTGCTACCACATCGATTTTCCCGTCTGACGAGATTACCAGAGAGTTTCTTGCAGCTCAATGCAGAGAACAGGATTACACTCCCCTTTCTGCAGATGCAGACGCGGTATATGACGAGATTGTCGAGATAAACTTAAGCGAGCTTGTGCCGCTTGCGGCTTGCCCTCATTCGCCCGATAATGTAAAATCCGTTGAAGAAATAGGTGCAATGAAGATAGATCAGGTTTGCATCGGTTCGTGCACCAATTCATCGCTTCTCGATATGCTCAAGGTTGCACATATCTTAAGGGGTAAGACTGTTCACCCCGATGTTTCGCTCTCTATTGCACCAGGCTCTAAACAGGTTCTTAATATGCTTGCACAGTGCGGGGCACTTGCAGATATGATTGATGCAGGAGCGAGAATTTTAGAGAGTGCCTGCGGTCCTTGTATAGGTATGGGTCAGTCTCCTAATTCGGGCGGAATATCCTTGCGTACGTTTAACAGAAACTTTGAGGGACGTTCTGGTACGAAGGATGGTCAGATTTATCTTGTGTCACCTGAACTTGCGGCAGCATCAGCTCTTACAGGTGTGCTTACAGACCCGAGAACTTTGGGAGATATGCCCGAATTTGAGCTTCCCGAGATTTTCACTATTAATGATAATATGATTGTGCCTCCTGTTGCAGAAGAAGATATGGATAGCGTTGAGGTACTCAGAGGCCCGAATATCAAGCCTTTCCCTGTATCTGTTCCGCTTGATAACGAAATTGATGCCGAGTGCAGCCTTAAGGTAGGGGATAATATAACAACAGACCACATTATGCCTGCAGGAGCGAAGATTTTACCGCTCCGTTCCAATATCCCCAAAATATCGGAATATTGCTTTGCTGTATGTGATGAGAACTTCCATAAGAGAGCACTTGAACTTAAAAAGAGCATAATTGTTGGCGGCGCAAACTATGGTCAGGGTTCTTCAAGAGAGCATGCGGCTCTTGCACCTCTTTATCTTGGTGTTAAGGCGGTGCTTGTTAAGTCTTTTGCGAGAATTCATATGGCTAACCTCATAAATGCGGGAATTATCCCTATGACATTTGTAAATGAGGCGGATTATGACAGAATTGAGCAGGGTGACGAGCTTAAAATGACCGAGCTTAAAGACGCTATATTGAATGAAACAGAACTTACTGTTACAAATGTTACACAGGGATTTGAGTTTAAGGTTCGACTCGACCTTTCAACCCGTCAGAGAGAAATGCTGATTGCGGGCGGATTGCTCAACTATACAAAAGAAAACGCATAAGGGGGTTAATTTGATGGAAAAGATTAAGATGACAACACCGCTCGTCGAAATGGACGGCGATGAGATGACCAGAATCATATGGAAGATGATAAAAGATATTCTTATACTTCCTTATGTTGATCTTAAAACAGAATACTACGATCTTGGACTTGAATACAGAAATGAAACAAATGACAAGGTTACATTCGATTCTGCAGTAGCGACAAAAAAATATGGAGTTGCTGTAAAATGTGCAACTATTACACCTAACGCAGAACGTGTTAAGGAATATAATCTTAAAGAAATGTGGAAGTCGCCGAATGGTACAATTCGTGCTATTTTGGATGGAACTGTTTTCCGCGCACCGATTATCGTAAAGGGTATAACCCCATATATTCCTACATGGACAAAGCCCATCACCATTGCACGTCATGCATATGGAGATGTGTATAAAAACGTTGAGATGCAGGTGCCTGCGAATTCAAAGTGTGAGATTGTTTGCATAGATAAGGATGGAAACGAAATTCGCAAGACCATACACGAGTTTGGGGAAAGTGCGGGAATTATCCAGGGACTTCACAATATCGACAGTTCAATTGCAAGCTTTGCTCGTTGTTGTTTTAACTATGCACTCGATACAAAACAGGATGTTTGGTTTGCTACAAAGGACACAATATCCAAGCAATATGACCATCGTTTCAAGGATATTTTTAATGAGATTTTCGAGGCGGAATATAAAGAGAAGTTTGATGAAAAGGGTATTGAATATTTCTATACACTCATCGACGATGCGGTTGCAAGAGTTGTTCGCTCTGAAGGCGGATACATATGGGCGTGCAAGAACTATGACGGCGATGTTATGTCGGATATGGTAGCGACTGCATACGGAAGCCTAGCAATGATGACTTCGGTTTTGGTATCGCCTGACGGAACTTATGAATATGAAGCAGCTCACGGAACAGTTCAGAGACATTATTATAAGTACTTAAAAGGTGAGGAAACTTCTACAAACAGTGTGGCAACCTTATTTGCGTGGACAGGAGCTCTCCGCAAGAGAGGTGAGCTCGACGGTCTCGATGACCTTTGTGCTTTTGCTGACAGACTTGAGGCTGCAACAGTAAAAACAATTGAGGACGGCGTAATGACAGGAGATTTGTATGCTCTTTCAAATCTCGAAAATAAGAAAAAGGTCAACACTGAAGAATTTTTGCTTGCAATAAATGAGAGGCTTTAATAGGCTGACTACGCTCAAAGATAGGGGTAATTAAAGTGGAAAAAAGGGTATCACAATCTGTCGTGAACAGATTGCCGAGATATTACAGATACCTCACAGAACTCGAAAGCAGCAGAATAGAGAGGATTTCTTCCAAGGATTTGAGCAGAAAAATGAACGTTACCGCATCACAGATACGTCAGGATTTAAACTGCTTTGGAGGATTTGGACAACAGGGGTACGGATATAACGTCAAGTTTCTCAAAGACAGCATAGGTAAAATTCTTGGTTTGGAAAAAGGTCATACTGCTATTTTGGTTGGTGCGGGAAATATGGGCAGAGCCTTTGCTATGAACACTAATTTTGAGTCAAGAGGCTTTAAACTTATAGGTGTTTTTGATTCCGACCCGCAAAAGTACGGAGTTAAAATTGGTGCCAATACGATTATGCCATATTCGCAGATAAAAGAATTTATAAAAGAAAATGATCCTCAAATGGCGATACTTGCAGTACCAAAGGGTGTTGTAAACACTGTTGCAGAGGAGCTTATGTCTTGCGGGATAAAGGTGTTTATGAACTTTTCCCATGCAGAACTTTCGGCGGAATGGGATATAGAAGTTGAAAATGTGCATCTTGGCGATAGCCTTATGCGCTTGTCTTATAAAATTAACGAGCGTGAAATGATGGCGGAGGACGAAAATGCGGTTGGATAACAATTGTGCTTTTGACGCAGTTCATATATTCGAGTGTGGACAATGCTTCAGATGGAATTCCGATGAAAATGGTGAATACACGGGAGTAGCGGGCGGCAAGGTGTGCCGCATAAGCAAACGCGAAATTATATGTGACAGCGCCGATGAAGACTTTTGGAAAAAGTATTTTGACCTTGATAATGATTATAAAAAAATAGGCGATACTCTCATAAAGACTGATGAAAAACTTGAAAGTTGCATAAAATTCGGAAACGGAATACGAATTTTAAGACAGGATGTATGGGAAACAATAATTTCGTTCATCATATCGGCAAACAATAATATACCAAGAATAAAGGGCATAATTGAAAAAATGTGTGTTTTGTGGGGAGAGAAGATAACCTTTGAAGGAAAAGAGCATTACTCGTTCCCAAAACCTTCTGTCATAGCACAGCTCAAATGCGAGGATTTAGCACCGCTCAGGGCGGGATATCGCGATAAGTATATTATTGATGCCGCAAAGCGTATCTCAAGCGGAGAGATTGACCTTGATGAACTTCCAAATATGGATGACGCCTTGCTTAAAAAGACACTTATGCAGATAAAAGGGGTCGGCGGAAAGGTAGCAGACTGCATTATGCTATTTTCTCTCGGTAGATATTCCGTGTTCCCTACTGATGTCTGGATAAAACGCATACTAAAAGAGGTATACGAGGTTGAGGAGAAAGAAATTCCGCAATTCGTAACCGAAAAATATGGTGATTTAGCCGGATTTGCTCAACAATATCTGTACTATTATTACAGAGATAATAATATTTAAAATGATAAAAAATAAAATTTATAATATACGGAGGATGAAAAAATGTTAGTTTCAGCAACAGAAATGTTAAAAAAGGCAGTCGAGGGTCATTATGCGGTTGGTCAGTTCAACATCAATAACCTTGAATGGACAAAGGCGATTTTGACTACTGCTCAGGAGAACAATTCACCTGTAATTCTTGGCGTTTCAGAGGGTGCCGGAAAGTATATGACAGGCTTTAAGACAGTTACCGCTATGGTTTCTGCAATGATTGAAGAGCTTAATATAACTGTACCGGTTGCACTTCATCTTGACCACGGCAGCTATGAAGGTTGCTACAAGTGTGTTAAGGCCGGATTTTCTTCAATTATGTTTGATGGATCACACTTCCCGATTGAAGAGAATGTTGAAAAAACAACCGAACTCGTTCACGTGGCTCACAATCTCGGTCTTTCAATAGAGGCAGAGGTTGGTTCAATTGGCGGTGAAGAAGACGGCGTTGTAGGTGCAGGTGAAATTGCAGACCCCAACGAATGTAAGAGAATAGCGGACCTCGGTGTTGATTTCCTCGCTGCAGGAATAGGTAACATCCATGGTAAGTATCCCGAAAACTGGAAAGGTCTTGATTTTGATGCTCTTGCAAAGATTAAAGAACTTGTTGGCGACCTTCCCCTTGTTCTTCACGGCGGCACAGGAATTCCCGAAGATATGATTAAAAAGGCAATATCTCTCGGCGTTGCAAAGATAAACGTAAACACTGAGTGTCAGCTCTACTTCCAGGAAGCTACACGCAAATATATCGAAGAGGGTAAGGATTTGCAGGGTAAGGGATTTGACCCGAGAAAGCTTCTTGCTCCCGGATTTGAAGGAATTAAAGCGATTGTTAAAGAAAAGATGGAACTTTTCGGTTCTGTTGGAAAAGCGTAAAAATTCAAAAGGCTGCTATTTTTAAATAGCAGCCTCTATTTTTGTTATCTTTCATTGATAGGCGTATAGCCGAGTCTTTTAACGGCACTCTTGTATGCAGGACGCATGATTTTGTTGTTTGTCATAACTTCTTCAATTCGATGTGCGCTCCAGCCTACAATTCTTGACATTGCAAATATAGGAGTGTAGAGCTCCTGCGGGAGCTTTAGCATCTGATAAACAAAGCCTGAATAAAAGTCTACGTTTGCACACATATCCTGGTCAAGACCTTTGACTTCGCGAAAAGCAATTGGGGCAAGACGCTCAACTGCGTCATATAATTCAAACTCTGCTTCGTGACCTGTGTCTTTTGCAAGAGTTGCGGCACGTTCTTTTAAAATTACGGCACGCGGGTCAGAAATAGTATATACTGCGTGACCTATGCCGTAGATGAGGCCTTTGCCGTCACCGGCTTCTTTATTGAGTATTTTTTTAAGATAACTCATAATTTCTGTTTCGTCATTCCAGTTGTGTATATTAGCTTTAAGTTCTTCCATTTGCGAGAGCATTTTATCGTTTGCCCCGCCGTGCTTGGGACCTTTCAATGAACCAACCGATGCAGAGATTGCAGAGTAAGTATCTGTGCCGGTAGAAGAGAGAACCCTTACTGTGAAAGCAGAGTTGTTACCACCGCCGTGTTCGGCCTGCAAAATGAGCGACAGGTCAAGTGCTTCTGCTTCTGCTCGGGTAAAATGCTTGTCGGGACGTATCATATGCAGAAAGTTTTCTGCTGCTGAAAGCTCGGTGTTGGGGTTGTGAAGAACGAGACTTTCTCCGTCAAAATAGTGGCGTTTACAGCTATAAGCATTTGCTATAAGAACAGGGAACCTTGCGATGAGGTCAAGACTCTGGCGAAGCAAATTCGGCACAGAAATATCGTCAGGATTGTCATCGTAAGAATACAGAGCAAGAACTGCTCTGCCGAGCTTATTCATAATGTTTTTACTTGGTGCCTTAAAAATCATATCCTCGGTAAAACCATCAGGGAGCATACGTCTCTTTGCGAGTAATTCAGTAAAATCAGCAAGCATTTCTTTATCAGGCAAAAAGCCGAAAAGAAGAAGGAAAGCAGTTTCTTCAAATCCGAAACGGTGCTCTCTCTGACAGGAGCTTACAATATCCTCAAGACTGATACCGCGATATCTGAGTTTACCGGGAACAGGGGATTTATACCCCTCATCCATTACATATCCGTGAACCTCACCGACAGATGTAAAACCGGCAAGAACACCTGTGCCATCGGCGTTACGAAGACCGCGCTTTACATTATAGTCTGTATAAAAGTGTTGCGGAATAGAGTTCCACGCCGTGTTGCGCGCATGGACCATATCTATATATTTCTTAATATTATCATCCATTTCGTTTTGTGTTGCTTTAAAATCATATCTGCCCAAAGCTGTTCACCTCTCAAAATTAAGATTAGATTTTATATATCTGAAATTATAGTATACATCAAAATGTATAATAAGTCAAGAAAAATAAGACGAGAGTAGGGTGGAGTATTGCTATTTGAAACTTTATGTGGTATAATTATACAAAAAGATTTTACAATCGGGGTGATGAAAATGGATGCACAAGAGAGAGAAGTAAGGGAACTCGTTAAAAAAATGTCCTTTAAAGAATATATGAAATATTTTTGGGAATATCACAAAAATCACACACTTTTTGCTCTGCTGATGATTTTTCTTGTTTTATTGACAGTTAAGCAAATTATTTTAAAACCCGAGTACGACCTTGTCGTTTCTTATTATGGAAAGGAATATTTTACGCAGGAACAGGCAGATATCCTGACGGAATATCTGGAAGACAAAATTGAGGATATCAATAATGATGGTGAAAGAAATATAAAAATATATACCTATTATGTTGATGAGATGATGCAGAATTCAGGTGCGTCACGAATGGCGGTGAACCAGAAACTTACTGTAGATGCTGCAGCAAGGGTTAATGCTGTTATTATGTTTGATGATGAGTATTTTGAGTATGCAGGGCCAGATAGTGAGGCGGATGCCGTAGTGTCTGGGTTTAATATAGGAGAGTCTGAAAAAATCAAAAATATGCTTGGTTTAGAAGAGAATGTGTACTGGTGTCAGGGTATGCTCAATAATAATCTAAGTGATACAGAAAAAGCGCAAAGGATATATGATAATGCCGTTCTTGCGGGAAAGGTACTAAAAGGAGAAATATAGAAATAAAAGTCGGCGGATATGCCGACTTTTATTATTTATGGTATTTACCGCCATTTGATATATTAAAGGCCCTGTATAACTGCTCAAGCAGAATAACTCTCATAAGCTGATGGGGGAAGGTCATTTCTGAAAAGCTCAGCCTATAGTTTGCCATAGTCTTTATATTATTGGATATTCCAAGCGAACCGCCTATTATGAAGACAATTTCGCTCGCTCCCGCTGATGCTGTCATACCCAGCATATCTGAAAATTCAACTGAACTTTTTGATTTTCCCTCTATGCACAGGGGTATAATGTAAGCGGATTTGGGCAGTTTCTCAATTATGCGTTTGCCCTCTTTTTCAAGAACAGTCGCAATTTCGCGCTCACTTGGATTTTCAGGAATGGGCTCATCTTTTAGTTCGATGATATTAAGGCGACAATAAGCGGAAAGACGTTTTGCGTATTCGTTTATTGCTTCTGTGAAATATTTTTCTTTTATTTTGCCAACGGCAATAATGGTAATTCCAAGCATAAGATACCTCCGGTTAAAAGAAATCGGGCGGCATTGCCGCCCGATATTTATTTAAAGTGAAAAATAATAACCAACGCCGCGTTTAGTCATAATATGCTTGGGCTGTGAGGGGTCATCCTCAATCTTTTCTCTCAAACGGCGAACGGTAACATCAACTGTTCTCACATCGCCGTAATATTCATAGTCCCAAACAGATTCAAGAAGATTTTTTCTTGAATATATTTTATTAGGTTGAGCAATCAGGAACTTGATAAGCTCGAATTCGCGTACAGTGAGGTCAATTTTCTGTTCGCCTTTATAAAGCTCGTGACGGTTGCAATCGAGTTTGAATGTGCCGATATCAATGATATCAGGGGCGTCTGCTTTAGCAGGCTCAACTTCCATACGACGCATATTTGCTCTTACACGCGCCATAAGCTCTCTCATACTGAAGGGCTTTGTGATATAGTCATCTGCACCGATTTCAAGACCGAGAACCTTATCAACCTCTTCTTCGCGGGCGGTAATCATAAGTATCGGGACAGAGGAAACCTCTCTTATCTTGCGGCAAACTTCAAAACCGCTCATTTCAGGAAGCATTACATCCAGAAGTATAAGGTCGGGTTTTTCAGAACTGTCGCCGGGCACAGCCTTGCTGAGCGCTTCCAGTCCATCATACGCTTCAATGACGTCATAACCTTCTTTTTGAAGATTGAGTTTTAAAATGTCTACAATGCTTCTTTCATCGTCTACTACGAGTATTTTCTTTCCCATTTTCATAACTCCTTTGGTAGTTATTCAACTTTAGTAAATTACATAATTAAGTGGATTTTGATATTCGCCGTTTACCTTGACCTCGAAATGAAGATGAGGCCCTGTACTGTTCCCTGTGTTGCCGACATACGCAATAACCTGACCTTTAGTAACATAATCCCCCTCAACTGCTGCAAGGGAATTACAATGAGCGTATGAGGTTTCGATGCCATTATCGTGGAGAACAGAGATATAATTGCCGTATCCGTTTAGAACGCCCGAAAAAATAACCATGCCGTCATCTGCGGCATAAATCTCTGTATTCATATCTGCACCAATATCAATCCCGGTGTGGTTTCTGCCCCAACGCTCTCCAAAAGGGGAGGTGAGAGTGCCAATGGTAGGATTGACGAACGAGTCATCAAACTCGTCACAGAGGGGAGCTGAAGATGAATTTTCGCTCTGCCCTGTAATATCGTCAGGGATTTCGACGGTTGCAACAGCCAGAGAGTCGGTGTCGCCGATAATATCCCAGGATGTGCAGAATATAAAAGATGTAAAGAGAACTATACATACTTTGACTAAACTGCTGAAGAGATTTTTGCAAATCCCAACAGATTTTTTCCGACTGTAATTCATAAGGCGAACCCTCCATAAATTTAATATTTTGGTATCTATATTAAATTTATATTACAGTCTTTATAATTTTAAACTACTTTTTGTAAAAAATCAAGAGTTTTGACAAAAAATATTAATTTTTTGTTAAATTAATTTTGCGATTATTATGTCGAATGAAAAAATTATAATATTACAACTTATGACATAAATTTCAATTTGTTTGTGATACAATGAATTTGCGTAAAAGACAGATAGACGAGGAGGCGAAAACGTGACCGTCTACATAGACAGCTTATTTATGACAAATCTGTTTATGGATTTTATTATAGTTTTCATTATGTGCATTATGAGACGAAAGACGATAGTCCCTGTAAGACTATTGCTTGCGTCGGCGGTGTCTGCGCTCTACGGAACGTTGTTTTTCTTCCCGTCGCTATCTTTTATATACGGCGCCGTCTTTAAGATATTTTTTTCTGTTATTCCCGTGTTGATTTCGGGAAAACTTAAGGGGATTAAGGATTTTTTTGTATCGCTTTCGGTTTTTTGGATTATAACGGGAGCGTGCGGAGGAATAATTTTTGCGATTTCTACAATGAGTAACTTTGGTTACGTTATGCAGACAATGGTGTCAAATTGCATTATGTATGTCAATATTAGTCCAATTACGTTAGGAATAGGATGTGCTCTGCTTTTTGTGCTTGCAGAATGTTGGCGGAGAAATTTTATAAAAGCCTTTACTGCAGATAAGCTAATCATAGAGCTTGAAGCGGAGTTTATGGGACATAGGTTCAGGTTTGCGGGACTTATTGATACTGGGTGTGAGCTTATTGAACCACTAAGCGGTGCGCCCGTAATAGTGGCAGAAAAGGGAATATTTAAATCTATACCGCTTCCTGATGCTCAAATAAAAGTTGTTACCGCCTCAGGTGAGGGGAGCTTGCGAATGCTTTTGCCTGATGTAATAAAGTCTAAAGATGAAAAATATCGGTTTTCGAGAGATATCGTAATTGCTGTTACAGATAGCCGTCTTTCAGATTATGGAATATATGAAGCAATAATCAATCCCGCAGCGGTGGATTTGTGTGCGGAGTTGCCAAATAATACAAGGTTGAGAGGTAATAAAAGTGAAGAGATTTTTTATTGATAAGATTACGAAAATTTTAAATTTTATACGCGGATTTCTCTGCGGAAGAGTCCATTATATTGGAGGCGGAGAAACGCTTCCGCCGCCGCTTACCCAAGGTGAAGAGGAAAAGTATATTTTCTTGCTGACGATAGAGAAAGAACGAATAGAAGCCAAAAAAGTTCTCATTGAACATAATTTAAGACTGGTTGTATACATAGCAAGAAAGTTTGAAAATACGGGTATTGGAATTGAGGACCTTGTGTCAATCGGCAGTATAGGGCTTATCAAGGCTATAAACACTTTTGACCCGCACAAGAATATCAAACTTGCTACTTATGCTTCTCGTTGTATTGAGAATGAAATACTTATGTATCTTCGCAAGAACAATAATACAAAAAGCGAAATTTCCATTGATGAACCGCTGAATGTTGATTGGGACGGGAATGAACTTTTGCTCTCTGACATTCTTGGTACGGATAACGATGTGACAGAACGAGGGATAGAGGACGAGGTGGACAGAGAACTTCTCAAAATTGCGCTTGGAAGATTGTCAGAGAGAGAAAGATGTATTATGGAACTGCGTTTTGGCATAGGAAGAGAGGGGAGAGAGAAGACTCAAAAAGAGGTTGCAGATATGCTGGGTATATCTCAATCATACATTTCAAGGCTTGAAAAAAGGATTATGCAACGCCTTCGAAAAGATATTTTGCGTATGATAAATGAATAACAGGTAATTTTTTCAACAAAATTTCACAAATAGGGCTAAAAAATGTTGACCTTTTTAAAAAAAAGGTATATAATATTAGAAGTGTTTTTACGCATAAAATATATGTGTTAATTTATATTGTTTGGAGGAATTACAAATGGGTAGAGTTTTCAATTTTTCGGCAGGCCCTTCTATGCTTCCTGTAGAAGTTTTAGAGAGAGCCCAGAAAGAGATGCTGGATTTTGGCGGTAGTGGTCAGTCCGTTATGGAGATGAGCCACCGTTCAAAAGAGTATCAGGCAATCATCGATGAGGCTGAGGCACTTTTCCGTGAGATTATGAACATTCCTGATAACTACAAGGTTATGTTCTTGCAGGGCGGTGCATCAACACAGTTTTCTATGGTACCGCTTAACCTCGGTAACATAAACAAAAAAGCAGATTATGTTATAACAGGTCAGTGGGCAAAGAAGGCATATCAGGAAGCTTCACGTTATCTTGAAGCTAATGCTATTGCTTCTAGTGCCGATAAGACCTTCTCATATCTTCCCAAGGTTGATAAGAGTATGCTTACAGAGGGTGCTGATTTCGTTCACATCACATACAACAATACAATCTATGGTACACACTATAATACCATGCCTGATTTTGGCGACACTATGGTAGTTACCGATATGTCATCTTGTATTCTTTCAGAAGAAGTTGACGTTTCAAAGTTCGGTCTTATCTACGCAGGTGCACAGAAGAATATGGGCCCTGCAGGTGTAACTGTTGTTATCGCAAGAGAAGACTTGCTTGGAAACGCAATGGATATGACCCCTGTTATGCTCAAGTATGATACTCATTCAGAAAACGGTTCTATGTATAATACACCGCCTACATACGGAATTTACATTTGTAAGATGGTTTATGAGTGGATTAAGAATATGGGCGGACTTTCTGCAATGAATGAGATAAACGTGAAGAAGGCAAAAATTCTCTACGATTTTCTTGATAGCTCAAAGATGTTCAAAGGAACTGTTGTTCCTGAGGACCGTTCACTTATGAATGTTCCCTTTGTTACCGATTCAGAAGAACTTAATGCTAAATTTATTGCAGAAGCTAAGGCTAACGGCTTTATTAACCTCAAAGGTCACAGAAGTGTCGGTGGTATGCGTGCAAGCATTTACAACGCTATGCCGATCGAAGGTGTAGAGAAGCTCGTTGCATTTATGAAGGAATTTGAAATGAACAATTAATTTGATTAATTGTTTCGAAAGGAAGCGTAAACTATGTATAAAATTCAGACTTTAAATAAGATTTCAAAAAAAGGTCTCTCGGTTCTTGATGAAAATTACACCTGTGCCGATGAGATTGAAAATCCTGATGGTATTATTTTAAGAAGCTTTAAGATGCACGATATGGAGCTCCCCGCGAGTCTTCGCGCGGTTGCACGTGCAGGTGCGGGTGTAAACAACATTCCGATTGACAAGTGTACAGAACAGGGCATTGTTGTTTTCAACACTCCCGGTGCTAATGCAAATGCGGTAAAGGAGCTTGTTGTAGCAAGCTTATTCCTCGCTTCAAGAAAGATTGTTCAGGGTATCGAATGGGCAAAGACTCTCATCGGTGAGGGTGATGCAGTTGGCTCGCTTGTTGAAAAAGGTAAGTCAAGCTTTGCAGGTCCCGAGATTGAGGGTAAAACAATTGGTATCGTAGGTCTTGGTGCTATCGGCGTTCGTGTTGCTAACGCAGCACACCATCTTGGCATGGACGTTATCGGATATGACCCTTATCTCTCGGTTGATGCAGCGTGGAGCTTAACCAGATTTGCTCACAAGGCGGCAAGCCTTGATGAACTTCTCGAAAAGGCTGATTATATATCAGTTCACGTTCCTGCTACACCTTCTACAAAAGGTATGTTCAATTCAGAGGCTTTTGCTAAAATGAAGAAGGGGGCACGTCTTTTGAACTTCTCAAGAGGTGAGCTTGTTGATGAAGTTGATGTTCAGGCTGCTCTTGAAAATGGCGACCTTGCTGCATATATAACAGACTTTGCTTCAGAAGAGTTGCTCAAGAATGAGAAGGTTATTTGTATGCCTCACCTCGGTGCTTCAACTCCTGAGAGTGAAGAGAACTGTGCGGTTATGGCTGCAAGCGAAATCAAGGACTTCCTTGAAAATGGTAATATCAAAAACAGTGTTAACTTCCCGAATTGTGATATGGGTAAGGTCAGCGGTGCCCGTGTTACTGTTCTTCACAAGAACGTGCCGAGTATGATTAAGAATATTACTGATGTTTTTGCAAAAGACGGCGTAAACATTGCAAATATGCTTAATAAGAGCAAGGGTGATAATGCCTATACAATGATAGATATCGAGGGCCGTTGTGACAGCGTAGTAGTTGAGGAGATTTCTGCAATGGACGGCGTAATAAAGGTTACTCTGCTTTAATATTTTTGCAGTAAGACAGATGGTTGTGCGTATATAAAGCGATTTTGTACGTAAGGAAAGTCCGGGCTCCGCAGGGCAAGGATGCAAGCTAACGGCTTGCGAAGGCGACTTCAGGGAAAGTGCAACAGAAAGATACCGCCTGATTTTTCAGGTAAGGGTGAAAAGGCGAGGTAAGAGCTCACCTGTCCCCTTGGTGACTAGGGGATACTGTAAACCCCATCCGGAGCAACACCTGACAAGAGGGCTAAGTCGGCCCGACATCCTCTGAAAAGGTGGCTTGAGGCATATGGTGACATATGTCCCAGATAGATGACCATCCACGACAGAACCCGGCTTACGGCTTGCTGCACTTAATATAAAAATAAACCTCTCAAACCATTGGTTTGAGAGGTTTTTGTTATAGTGAACTATTTCTCGTTCTTTTTCTTCATCATAGCACGAACCTTAAGGGGCAGACCAAAGAGGTTAATGAAACCTTCTGCATCCTTGTGGCTGTAAAGCTCCTGACTGTCGCCGAAGCTTGCGATGTCTTCGTTGTAGAGTGAGTAGGGAGAAGTAGCACCTGCAGGTGTTACGCTGCCTTTGTAAAGCTTAACACGAACTTCACCGGTAACGGTTTCTTCCATTTTGTCAACCATAGCAGAGAGTGATTCGCGGAGAGGTGTGAACCATTTTCCGTCGTATACAAGCTCACTGAATGTGATTGCCGCCTGACGCTTAAATGCCTGCGTATCGCGGTCAAGACAGAGATATTCAAGCTCGTTAAGAGCAGTATAGAGAATTGTTCCGCCGGGAGTTTCATAAACGCCTCTTGACTTCATACCAACAAGACGGTCTTCTACTATATCTGCGATACCAACGCCGTACTTTCCGCCAAGCTCATTGAGTTTTTCAACCAAAGCTCTTGCAGACATTTTTTCGCCGTCGAGAGTAACGGGAACACCTTTTTCAAAGCCGATTTTTATGTAGCAAGCTTCATCGGGAGCCTTTTCGGGAGAAACACCGAGCTTTAAGAGAGAATCGAGCTGAGGCTCATTTGCGGGATCTTCAAGGTCCATACCTTCGTGGCTGATGTGCCAGATGTTGCGGTCTCTTGAATATAAATCCTTTTTGGTAACAGGGATTTCAATGCCGTGTGCTTCTGCGTAATCGACAGCATCTTCACGTGATTTGATATCCCAGATTCTCCAGGGAGCAATAATCTTAAGATGAGGAGCAAGAGCCTTAATTGTAAGCTCAAAACGAACCTGATCGTTACCTTTGCCTGTTGCGCCGTGACAGATAGCAACTGCGCCCTCTTTTTCTGCGATTTCAACAAGTCTCTTTGCGATTATAGGACGCGCGTGAGAAGTACCAAGAAGATACTTCCCCTCGTAAACTGCGCCTGCTTTTAAAGTGGGGATAATGTAATCTTCGACATATTCGTCGCGAAGATCAGCGATGTAGCATTTTGATGCACCGCTCTTTTTGGCACGCTCTTCAAGACCGTCAGTTTCCTTACCCTGACCAACATCACCGCAAACCGCGATAACTTCATAGTCATAGTTCTCAATAAGCCATGATATGATTATTGAGGTATCAAGACCGCCTGAATAAGCTAAAACAACTTTTTCTTTTGCCATTGTAAATTCCTCCAAAGTATGTTATTATATAATCATATTAGGATTATTATACATCAGATGTTTACCTTTTTCAAGGGAAAAAGATAAAAAAGTATACAAAAGTTTTGTGATAAGGCGGGTGATTTCTGTGACAATACTCGGTATCGACCCGGGTTACGCTATTGTGGGATACGGCGTACTTGAATATGACGGCAGACGCTTTAAGACCATCGAATATGGGGCAATTACAACAGACGCATCTATGGATATGATGGATAGACTAAAGTCTATTTATGATGACTTAAATAAGGTAATAGAAAGAGTCAAGCCTGATTTTATGGCAATAGAGGAGTTGTTCTTCAACAGCAACCAAAAAACCGCAATAAATGTTGCGCAGGCAAGAGGTGTTTTGGTTCTGGCGGCACTTAACCACGGAATTGAAGTTTTTGAGTATACACCGCTTCAGGTAAAGCAAGCCGTTGCGGGCTATGGCAGAGCAGACAAGAATCAGGTTCAGCAAATGGTTAAGATTTTGCTCGGGCTCGATTCGGTTCCAAAACCTGATGACACAGCAGACGCGGTTGCGATTGCGATATGTCACGGACATTCGTATAATCCCGCAAGAGACAAATTTTTAAAACAGAAATAGTAGAGGTGTAAAATGAGAAATGTTCTTATAACGGGCGGAGCAAGAGGGATTGGCGCCGCAACCGCAAGGGCTTTTGCCGCACTTGGCGACAGAGTAATAATAAATTATAACAAGTCAAAAAAAGAGGCAGAGGAATTAGCTGAGGAGTTGGGAGGCATTGCGATATATGCCGATGTTTCAAAACCTGATGAAATCAAAAAGATGTTTGCGCAGATTGGTGCAGTTGATATACTTATCAACAACGCGGGGATTTGTGGATTTTATATGCTCGATGCAATGACGGATGAGGAATGGACGAATATGATTGACACAAATTTAAGCAGCGTTTTTTACTGCTCCAGAGAGGCTCTCCCTCATATGATACGCCAAAAAAGTGGAGTAATCGTGAATGTTTCGTCTATGTGGGGAATATGCGGGGCATCGTGCGAGGTTGCATATTCTGCCGCAAAAGCAGGCGTTATAGGGTTTACAAAAGCTCTTGCCAAAGAGGTGGGGCCTTCAAATGTGAGGGTTAACTGTGTTGCACCAGGTGCAATTGACACCGATATGAATAAAGCATTGGATGATGAAGCACGTGCTGCTATCTGTGATGAAACGCCACTTGGCAGATTTGGAACGCCTGACGAAATTGCAAAAGCCATCGTATTTTTGGCAGATGAAAACAGTTTTATAACAGGACAGGTTCTAAGCCCTAACGGCGGACTTGTTATATAAGAGGTATTAATATGAAAAAGGAAAATCAGTCAAAAATTATGCTCATTTGTGCAATGCTTATATTTGGCACAATAGGCCTATTCAGAAAGTACATACCCCTGCCGTCAGGGATGCTCGCAATGGCAAGGGGATTTATAGGAATGTTCTTTTTAATTTTTATAATTATTATAAAAAGAGAAAAATTATCATTTGAGCAGATAAAAAAGAACTTTGTATTGTTGTTTTTATCAGGTGCTTTTATAGGATTTAACTGGATTTTGTTGTTTGAAGCCTACCGATATACCTCGGTTGCGGTTGCAACGCTTTGCTATTATATGGCACCTATGTTTGTTGTGTGTGCATCGCCGTTTATATTTGGAGAGAGGCTTAATAGCACAAAGATAATTTGCATTCTTGCGGCATTTGTTGGAATGATAATGATATCAGGGGTTTTGAATGAGGGAAGTATAAACAGTAATGAAATAAAAGGTGTGTTATTTGGACTTGGTGCGGCACTTCTTTATGCTACAGTAATTATGATGAATAAAAAAATAGGCGATATAAAAGCCTATGATAAAACAATTGTTCAACTTGGAACGGCGGGACTTGTAATACTACCATACACCTTGCTGGCAGAGGGCGGAGAAATAGTATTCACCCCGTTTATAATATTTATGATTGTTGTTGTGGGAATATTGCATACGGGTGTTGCATATGCGCTCTATTTTGGAGCAGTAGGAAGATTAAAGGCGCAGACTACGGCGATTTTCAGCTATATTGACCCTGTTGTAGCGGTGATTTTGTCAACACTTATACTCGGTGAAAAGATAGGAATAATCGGATACATAGGGGCAATTCTGATTTTAGGCGCGGCATTCCTTATCGAGAGACCGCAAAAGAGCGACGCTAAATAGAATTTGCCAATTCAATAGCGGCGGATAAGAGAATTTCTTTTTTATTTTCGAGTTGTTCGTTTATTACGGATGAAAGTAATTCTTCTAAAATATTGCCGATTTGTTTGCCTGAAGAAATACCTGCATTTATTAAATCCCTGCCGTCTACGGATAATGTGCCGAGGGAGTAACATTCGTTATTTTTCAAAATTTCTTCAATGGCTAAAAGTGCATATTTAAATGGTGAGGAGTCGTTTCCAAAGGCGGCTCCTTTATAATATCCGAAAGTTAAAATGCTTTTGGTATTTTCAACCCCGTGTATACGAAGAAAATTCTTTGTTTCCGCTTTAGTAAGAGGTGCTGTATCAGAATTCTCCGTAATTGATAAAACGCTTCTTTTAAGTGTTTTTTCGCTCCTTAGGGAATCGAGGGATGAACTTATTTCCAAAGAAGAAAAACCACCGAGAAGAGCTGCCATTCTGAGCGGAAGCTCGGGTGGCAGACTGTCAAGCATTTTAAAATAGTCAGAGTGATTAAGATTGGGTATAATATATTTGAAAACATCAATGTATTCATCAATGATTTTGCCAGGCTTGTCTGCAAGAAGAATACGTTTAAGTTCGGCAAGAGAGCGCTCTGCCGAGATACTGCCAAGGAGATTTGAAAGGGAATGAATTGCAAGAGAGGTTTCCCCTTCAATCGAAAAACCGCAAACGGCAGAAAAACGCAGAGCGCGCAAAATACGCAAGGCATCTTCTTTAAATCTGTCATATGGATTGCCAACAGTACGAATTAAATTATTTTTTATATCGGTTATTCCGCCAAATATATCAACAAGACCTACGGAGTGGTTGTAAGCCATGGCGTTAATCGTGAAATCCCGTCTTGCAAGGTCATCATTAAGAGATTTTATAAATTCTACATTTTCGGGATGTCGGTTATCGGCGTAAGTTCCGTCTGTGCGATATGTTGTAACTTCAACGGGGTGAGAACTTGATAAGACGGTTACTGTTCCGTGCTTTATACCTGTTGGAGTAACAGGCATAATGTTATCAAAAATTTTTAACACTTCGTCAGGGGTAGCTATAGTACAAACATCCCAGTCAGCAGGCGTTTTTTGCATAAAAATATCACGCAGGCAACCGCCAACCACGAAAGCTTCATAGCCGCCTGCGTTTAAATGTGCCAAAATATTCTCTACGTGCTTTGGAATGTTTATCTTATCCGAAATCATATAGCCATCCTTTGCTTTTTTTAAAAATTATAGCATTTAAAAAAGAAAATGTAAAGACTACCTGCAATAAACATTTATGTAGCGGACACTTCGAAGATCTACCATTGTGAGCTTATTTCCGTCTTGCTTTGCAATTACTAGAAAATTTCTGCCCGTTTCAGTTAAAATTCCGCATATTTCTTCACGTATGCAATCTGCTGTCCACAAATCAAGACAAATAAACTTGCCGAGATATCTGTCGAGAAAGGATGTCATTGTGTGCATCGATATATCAGAATTATTCTTCGGGATTGAAATAAAGTCAAACTTGCCGCTCATATTATCATAGGGGATGCCGGTTGTAACACTCGCTACGCGCGGTCGCATATCGGTTTGCCCTGTTTCCTTTAAATATCCGCTCCCTTGTGTAACAGAACCGCCTTGTGCCTCTTCGGTATAATCCTCGGCGGGTGCTAAAATTCCCGCATCATAAAACATAGAATAGCTTGCACCGGGCGGAAGAAGTATTTCGTCTTGATTTTCGTTATTTGAGTTATTTTCGAGCGGCGACACAGCGGTGGTGAGGCGCTGTGGAGGTTTGATGTTTTGAGGAGGTGCATAAGGTTCGGGTTTGTTTTGTTTTGGAACTCGCCTATTGCAATAATGTTTCATAAGCTCTAATTTTCCTTTCAAATTATAATTGTGCTCTATTACATATTATTCAATATGGTTTTTAATGTTAAAAAATAGTTTTATAATGAATAATATTCAAAGAACTGCACAAAATAACTTCGCACTAAAGAAAACAAAATTTAAAATAATATAATTTGGAGGAATTTATCATGACAAACAACCAGAACAACAAGAACAACAATAACAATAACAACAACCAGAATAACAACAATAAGAACAATCAGAATAACAACAAGAACGAAAAGCGTTCAGAAAACAACTAAAAGAAATAAAAGGCAAAATAGGGGGCTTTTAGCCCCCTATTTTATTCCCCGAATACATTATGTTTCAACGATTAAAACATAGGTTTTTACCGATACTATCTTCGAGGGTAAAATTTTATCCGAAGAGGTAGATATGAAGACACAAAAAAGTAAAGCAAGGAGTTTTAAGAATGGAGCGGCGTTGATTTTGGCGCTGCTTTCTATGTTATGGCAAGGAACAGGATTTGCCTATGATGGAACACTTATCCCTATTGGAGAAACAGTTGGGATAACAGTTAAATCTGGTAATTTGCGTATACTTGACACAACAGATTTTGAGGGGGAAGACGGAAACGCACACTGTCCGGCATCGGATGCAGGAATATGTTCCGGAGATATAATTATTTCAATCAATGGAAGAGAGATTGCCTCGGCAGAGGAGCTCGAAGAAATGACCGATAGTTCAAAGGGAAAGCCTATATCGGTTAAGGTAAAGAGAAATAATAAAGAGATCGACTTTTCGGTTACACCAATAAAGAGTGCCGACGAAGACAGATATAGGATGGGTTTATGGATAAAGGATTCGTCTTCGGGAATAGGAACGCTAACATTTTATAATGAAGAAACAGGGGAATTCGCCGCCCTTGGACACGGAATATGCGATGAAACGGATGTTGTTACAGATATAAAGTCAGGCAACATTTACGAAACCGAAATAACGTCAATCGCAAAAGGTGAAAAGGGTATTCCCGGCGAACTTATGGCTATTTTTTCGGAAAACGGAAAGACTTTGGGTAAGGTGCATAAAAACACAAACAGAGGAATTTTCGGGACTTTTTCTGAAAAATATGAGATAAAATCTCCACAGTGTGAGATGCCTGTTACAAGCAGAGAAGAGGTAGAAGAGGGAGATGCTACTATTTTATCCAATATCGAAGGAAATAAAATAGAAGAGTATTCTGTTCAGATAGCAAAAATCAATAAAGATGAAAATGATGATAAGTGTATGATTATCAAAGTGACGGATGAGAGATTGCTGTCTAAAACAGGCGGAATAGTAAGAGGAATGTCAGGTTCACCGATAATTCAGAATGGCCGAATTGTGGGAGCTGTGACACACGTTTTCGTAAACGATCCTACGAGGGGATATGGAATTTTTATTGAAAATATGTTAACTGAGGCGGAGAAAATTAAATAGAAAAAATGCTCACCGATTACAGGTGAGCATTTTTATATCTTTCTTATTTATCATATTTGTGCTTTTTATACTCGGATGGCAAACATCCCATATTTTTTTTAAATGCAGCAATATAAGCAGATTGACTTTTGAACCCAACTTCATATGCAACTCCTGAACTTGACATTTCATTTAATAGCGGCAAACTTTCTAACACTCTGCGTTTGGATATATAGTCTGAAACAGATATGTTAAAGGTATTTTTAAAAGTTCTGGAAATATGTTCTCTGCTATAGTGGAATTTTTGGGCGATATCTCCCGATGTGGAAATTGAAGCATACTCGTTGTCGATATAGTTTTTTATTTCCATACAAAAGTCTGTCAATATAACTTTTTTTTTAACTGTCATATCAGCACTGTTGAAAATGCCAAACAACTCAATAATTAAGGCTTTTGCTATAAGTCCGCCGCAAAGGTCATTCGAATTAAGATTATCATCAATTTTTCTTAAAACATTTTTTATTTCCTCGGTATGTGCAAAATCAGGAAAAAATATATTTGAATTTAGGTGATTTATAAAATCTATCAAAGGAATAAATGTGTTATTTAAAACAAAAAAATCCTTTGAAAAATAAAAAACATATCTTTCATATTCCGAATCGGACACCAGTGTTGCTGTATGCATTTGGCCGGGAAGAAAGCATATGACAGAATATTTCTCGGGCTTTGCTACACAATTGTCTGTTATATAATTAACGTTTCCGTCTATATAAATAATCAGCTCATAATATTCATGTGAATGCAAACCCTCAGTAAAAGTTTTCTTTGTATACTTGTTTATTCTGTGTGAATATATAAGATTTTTATCTATAATATAGTCTTTCCAACCGCAACGGTTACAAAAAGAAGTATAGCCGTGTTTACTATACTCATTCAAATACAAATCTTTTGTTTTGTGTATTTTGATATATTGTTCTGATAAAGTCATACAACACTCCTATATATCACAAATCGAAAAGAATATATCACAATAAATATATATTTTTTTGAAATGTGATGCAATAATATAAATATACAGAATATAAATAATTTTGTCAAGAGGAGGAGTGATAGGAATGGGAGAACTTTTAAAAAAATGCAGAAATGCAGATGTATGCGTAATCGGAGGAGGTCTTGCCGGTATTTGTGCAGCAATTTCTGCCGCCCGCACAGGCGCAAGAGTTGTATTAATGCAAGACAGACCAATGCTCGGTGGTAATGCATCAAGTGAAATAAGAATGTGGGTATCAGGAGCAGGCAGTCGTGTACGAAATTTGCAGGAAACAGGGATAATGGAAGAAATATTGCTTGAAAATATGTATCGTAATCCCACAAGAAATTTCTCAATTTGGGATTCTATACTTTATGAAAAAGTAAAGGCAGAGGAGAATATTGAACTTTTACTTAATTGCGCCTGCTGTGAGGCTGTTTGTAATAACAACAAAATAGAAAGCATCACCGGATTTCAGCTCACTACATATACATGGCAGAAAGTAAATGCACAAATATTTATAGATTGCTCGGGTGACAGTATTCTTGCCGGACTTTGTGATGCAGAATATATGGTAGGACGCGAAGCAAAGGATAAATTCAACGAAGAATTCGGCCTGGAAAAATCCGATAAAAAAACTATGGGGATGAGTTTGATGATTCAGGCACATGAAACAGATCATCATTGCGAATTTATTGCACCTGACTGGGCATACAAATTCAAGACAGACGAGGATATGAAATTCAAACCCCACGATTGTCTTAACAAGATAAACACCAATTTTTACTGGATTGAATTGGGTGGAGAGGCAGACTCCATTCATGACACCGAAGAAATACGCGATGAGCTGTTGAAAATTGCGTTTGGCGTGTGGGATCATATGAAAAACTACGGCAACCACGGAGCTGATAACTGGGAGCTTGATTTTATAGGATTTTTGCCTGGAAAACGCGAAAGCCGCAGATATGTAGGCGATTATATTTTGACTCAGAATGATGTGGAAAATGCAGCAAGTTTTTATGATGAGGTTGCATACGGTGGCTGGCAGATAGACAATCACCTTCCCGGCGGTTTTGCAATGGATGGCAAAGGAGAAGGTCATCTTCAAAAGAGAAGACTTACAGAGCCTTATGGAATTCCTTTGCGTTCCCTATATTCAAAAAATATAGAAAATCTTATGTTTGCGGGACGAAACATAAGCGCATCTCATATAGGGTTTGCGACTGTTCGAGTTATGGGCACCTGTGCAGTTGTGGGACAGGCAGCAGGCACAGCAGCAGCTCTTGCAGTTAGATATGGTTTAACGGTTCGTGAACTTGGAAAACAAAGAATAGAAGAATTACAGGATATTCTTATGGATGATGATTGCTTCCTGCCTCATTTCAAGCGTAAAATATCACCTCTTTGCACGAACGAAACACTATCGGCTGTTTGGGGTGATGCATCAAACCTTATTAATGGCATAGATAGAAAAATATGGGGTAACGATAACGGATATTGGGGTATAGTTAACCGTGCTGTAACTTATACCTTTAAAGAAAAGACTCATATTGATAAATTCAGATTAATAGTCGATAGTGACCTTGACCGAGAATACACAGAGGGCAACCCTGATGCATTAAACATTTCTACAACCCTTTTCAAACGTCTTGATTATAATTATACATCATTCGGTTTCCCTAAATGTATGTTAAAATCATTTAAAATAGAAATACTTAATGAAAATGAAGAATGGGTAACAGCATATGAAACACATGAAAACCATCAGCGTATGATAAGAGGAAAAATAAACGCCGATACAAAGGCACTTAGACTCATACCATTGGGAACATATTTTTCAGAATCTTTGTGGAACGATTACGGAAGTTCTCAGGCGCATATTTTTTCTTTTGAAGTGAGGTGATCTGGATATGTTCAATTGCAAAAAACCTCTTCTTATAGCACACAGAGGCTATACTTCCGCGGCACCCGAAAATTCACTTGCATCCTTCATGGAAGCAGCAAAAAGACATTATTGGGCAATTGAGACTGATGTTCATAGTACAAAAGACGGTGTACTGGTATGTTGCCATGATGAATCGCTTCTGCATATGTATGGCATAGATGTTATTATAGAAAATACAACATACGACGAGCTAAAATCCTATAGAATCTGCAAAGGAAACAATATAGAAAAACTAAACGATGATATGTTACGCATACCGCTTTTTGAAGAATATCTTAAAATCTGCAAGAACAGTGGCTGCATCGCATTTATCGAAACAAAAGGCAATGTTGTTTCACAGGTTGTTAATATGCTTAAAAGTATGAAACTTACCGAAAGAGCAGTTTTATCGTCTATACAGTATAACCATATTTTAGAGGCAAGAAACATCAGCGATATATTTGTACATCATATTTTTTCAGATTATGAAAAAATGCTTGAAATATCGAAAATGGGTAATGGCGGAGTATCTTATAATTATCCAAATCTTGATGACGTTCCCTGTGAACTTATAGAACAGACACATAAAAATAATGTAAAAGTATGCTTAAGAGCCGGCGACAATCAAGAAACTGTAGAAAAGATGATTGCATTAGGATTAGATTATATTCCGACAAATTGTGTTGTCCCATATTGACATCACTCGTGTCGGGCAGCCCCATAATTCAGGACGGTAAGCTTGTTGGAGCAGTTACCCATGTGCTTGTAAACGACCCCACAAGAGGGTACGGCATATTTATTGAAAACATGCTGGCGGAGGTAGAGAAAATCAAATAACTCAAAACCCGCATATTTAGTATATGCGGGTTTTTGCATTACTTATCAGTTATAAGTCCTTCCAATTCATTAATGTGGCAAAGTGTATTAAGATAAGTTTTCCCAAACTTACTCTTATCACAAATAAGATAACTTTTTTTTGAATTTTTTATCATGATTTTACGCATGGAGTTTTCTAAAATAGAATTATCGGTAACAATGCCCTCATCCGATACACCCCTGCAGGAGAAAAAAGCAACATCGGCATTGTAACGGTTTAAAATGCTCTGTGCATCGGTACCTACATAGGAAAAGGATTCACCTGTAAGCTCACCGCCGGTACATATGGTTTTTATGCCCATTGCTGCCGATTCCAATGCGGTCTTTGCCCCGTTGGTTATAACAAGTATGTTTTTAAATTCAGCAAGATACGGCAACAGATGAAATGCTGTTGTGGAAGCATCAAACATCACAACCTCCCCATCTTTTATATAAGCCGCAGCTTTTTTTGCTATAATTCTTTTTTCATCATTTTGCTCCATATCCCGTATAAACAGCGGTATTCTCTGGTCGGCATAATTAACCTTAAGTGATACATTTCCACGTTTGCAGACTACAAGCTCCTTCTTTTTCAAAGCTATTATATCCCTTCTTACAGTGGGTTCACTTATAAAAAGTTTCATTGCAAGTTCTTTTACTGAAACTGCTCCGTCACTCAGTAAATTAATATAACTTTTCTCTCGTTCATATAACGGCATACACTCACCTCATCTACTATAATAATCATTTTTTGATTATTTGTCAAGAATATTTTTAATTTTAGCAATCAATAATTGATTAATTCATCAACATCATTTTTAACTATTGATTATTTCAACGGATTTTAGTAAAATAATGTTAAGAATTTATGTAAGGTGGTTGAACTATGGAGTACAAAAAATCAATAGAGTATGCAAAGCATCCACAAGTAGCAGTAATCGGTGGCGGCCCTGCCGGAATATGTGCAGCAGTTTCAGCAGCTCGTATGGGAATGAAAGTTTTGTTAATTGAACGTTACGGAGCTGTGGGAGGAAATCTCACCTTGGGCAATGTAAGCCCTATTCTGGGAAAAACCTCTGAAGGTACAATGTATGATGAAATCATCAGTATGCTCTCCGAAAAACATCTTGACGAAGAAAAAATCGAGACACGAAACGGAAAAGAAATACATATTGATTCAGAGGAAGCAAAGGGCATACTTATAAAATTTCTGCACGACAACAATGTTGAGGTAATGCTTCAATGTACCATTGCAGATGTAATTGTTAAAGATAATAAAATTACAACTGCGGTTGTTACAACGCATAGCGGACTTATGGCTGTTTATGCAGATCGTTTTATTGACGCAACAGGTGACGGAACAGTGGCATATCTGGCAGGCTGTGAATATAAAATGGGTCGTGAAGATAATCTTACACAACCCGTAACTCTGGAATTTACAATAAACAATGTTGATGAAAGCCGCGCCATTATGTGTTTCGGAGGAAGTGATCCCGTCACACTCCCTGACGGAAAAAAATATTCTGATTTCTGTAAAGAATGTGAGAAAAACGGAATACTCCCAAAAAATGTTTCTATTGTGAGGCTTCATAAAACCTTTTATAAGGGCGAACGTAACGTTAATGCAACACAGATGAACTGTATAAACGGTCTTTTAAGCGAGGATATATATAAAGCTGAGGTAGAGCTCAGAAGTCAGATTGAGATTGTAATTGAATTTTTGAGAAAGTATATTCCCGGATATGAAAATTGCATGCTGAAAACATCTGCATCAACCCTCGGTGTACGTGAAACGCGAAGAATTACAGGTGATTACGTGATAAATGATGATGATGTGGAAAAAGGAAATCATTATGAAGATGCAGTGGTTCACAATGCCTGGTTTTTGATTGATATTCATAATCCTTCAGGAGGAGGTCAGGCGGAGGGACATTCCAAAATAGCTGAGCCCTATGATATCCGCTACGGTGCATTGCTTCCCAAAGGTATTGAAAACCTTATGACCGCCGGAAGATGCATTTCCGGTACACACAGAGCCCATGCTTCATACAGAGTTATGGCAATTTGTATGGCAACGGGTGAAGCCGCAGGAACTGCAGCAGCACTAAGCATAACAGAAAACGTAACTCCCAGAGAATTGTCTGCAAAAAAGGTAAGAACAGCTCTATCCGAGAAGGGCGTAAAATTTAACTGACAGGTGATTAAATGAATTTGATGAACACAAAACAATGTAAATGCGGAAAAGCACATACATTTGATTCTGAAGTTATAACAGGCAAAGGTGCTATAAATCAATTACCACAGGTGGTTGAGAAATTTGATATAAAAAAAGTGTTTGTTATAGCAGATAAAAATACTTTTACTGCTGCAGGTGAAAAGGCTTGCAAAATTCTTGAACAAAACGAAATAAAAGTTTTTAGTTATATTTTTAAAAATGATTGTTTAGAGCCGAATGAAGAAAATGTGGGACTTGCCATAATGAATTTTAACCGAGAGTGTGATGCAGTAATTGGCGTGGGTTCAGGTGTCATTAACGACATCAGTAAAATTGTTGCAAATGTTACGGGAAAACCATATATTATTGTGGCAACAGCACCTTCAATGGACGGTTATGCTTCCTCAACTTCATCGATGACGATGGAGGGAGTAAAAATTTCTCTAAACAGTAAGTGTGCTGATGTAATTATCGGAGATATTGATATACTTTGTAATGCACCGGTAAAAATGATGCTGTCGGGACTGGGAGATATGATTGCAAAATATATAAGCATTTGCGAGTGGAGAATTTCTAATCTTATAACAGGTGAGTATTATTGTGAAGAAATAGCAGAGCTTGTAAGAAAATCTTTAAAAAAATGCATGGATAATGCCGACGGACTTTTAAAGCGTGATGAAAATGCAGTTAATGCAGTTTTTGAGGGATTGGTTATCTGTGGAGTCGCAATGAAATTTGCAGGACTCTCCCGCCCTGCTTCAGGCATAGAGCATTATTTGTCACATATTTGGGATATGCGTGGTGCAGAATTTAATACACCTGTAGAACTGCATGGTATTCAATGTGCAGTGGGTACATTGATTGCGTTGAAGCTCTATGAAAAAATTAAGAATATATCTCCTGACAAAGAAAAAGCTTTGGAATATGTTCAGAATTTTGACTACGTTGAATGGAGTAAGACATTAAGAAACTTTCTCGGTAGGAGTGCGGAAAGTATGATTGCACTTGAGGAAAAAGAACAAAAATACAACATTGAAAAACACAAAGAAAGAATTCAGGTTATTTTTGATAACTGGGATAACATTAAACAAATAATGGATGAAGAATTGCCCACTTACGAGTATATGAAAAAATTATTTGAACAACTGGGCATGCCAACATCAATGAAAGAAATTGGCATTGACGAGAAACTTTTGCCAACAACCTTTAAAGCCACAAAAGATATAAGGGATAAATATGTGTTATCCAGACTTTGTTGGGATTTGGGAATTTGTGACGAAATACTCTAAGGAGGAACAAGATATGAAACTATCAACAACAACAGGAGTTATTGAAAAAAGATTTGGCCACGCAGAAGCCATAAAAATGATAGCTCAGGCAGGTTTTGATGCTTATGATATGGATATGATCAGATTACATGTTTCAGAAACATCTATTTCTAATGACGGCTATATGGATTATGTGAAAAATTTAAAGAATGTTGCTGACGAAAATGGTATAGTATGTAATCAGGCGCACGCACCTTTTCCTACACAACTAAACGGAAACGCCCAATATAACAAAAGAACCTTTGATATGATAATAAGAAGTATAGAATGTGCTTCATTATTGGGCGCAAAAATAATTGTTGTACATCCCATTAAGAACTCTTCATCCTCTCTTGCAAAAGATATCAGCTATGAGCCTTTTGAAAGTAGACAACAACTTTACGATGAAAACATCAAGTTTTTCAAAAACCTTATTCCATATTGCGAGAAATTCAATATTAAAATCGCTGTTGAAAATATGTGGGAGCGTCATCCCCTGCGTCATGACACTTTAATCCCTGCAATACTTGGGTATGCGGAGGAACACTCAAGGTTTATAAGAGATGTAGGAAGCAAGTGGATTGTTGGTTGCCTCGATATAGGTCATTCACTCATCTGTGGAGAAAAGCCTCAGGATGCAATACACTTTTTGGGTTCAGACTTAAAAGCCTTGCATATTCACGATTGTAACGGTTATGAAGATTCACATACCTTGCCTTACTCTATGAATACAGACTGGGGTTCAATACTAAAAGCACTCGCTGACATAAAGTACGAAGGAGACTTTACCTTTGAGGCTCATAATTTTCTTGTAAATTACCCCGATGAATTAGTTCCCGAAGCTCTGCGTTATATGTGTACCATAGGAAGATATATGATAAAACAAATAGTGTAATTTTAAATTGGCCAGTGAGTCAAGATCCAGAAGAAGTTATATTAAATAGAGAATATAATTATGGAACTGAAATATATTATTTAGGAAAATTGTTTTGTCTAATGAACTCAATAACTTTATTTTGTTCTTTTACATCATTGTTTATAGTTATTAAATTACCTAACGAAAATGCAAGTGCTTCAATTAATGTGTTTGTTTCTGATTGAGAAACTATCACAAGATATGGTTTATTATATATAATATCTAAATCTTTTTCTAACATTGTAATCACCTACATTTCTAGATAGTCTTTCATTTGTTTTTTGGATAAGTCTTTATTTGCCCTATTGAAGTCTTTGTATAGATCTAAAACTTGTTGTGGAGAGGCTAGACATTTTTCAATTTTTTCTTTGATTTCTTCTAATTCTTGTCTTATTTGTTCAAGTTCTTCGTCGTATGAACAAGCAGTAAAGAAACATAAAGTTGCAAGCAAGCTTAAATAAAAGACTTTTTTCATAGTTTGTGTATGTTTGGTTTATAAATTATCTTCCACCTGTTATTAATGCAGTGAATCTAGGCAAGATTTTTCTTAACAACGCATATACAGAGAGTCCTACGACAATAGTTAGTAGTGGTGCCAGAAAATATATTAGTAAAGCCTGAATATCAGATTTTGGTGCTATGACACCTACTAGCAGTACAATAATGACAGCTAATGGGAATCTATGAAATACATAAATAAAGAAATTTGAACTACATAGAAAGTCATTTATAAAGCAACCTTTTTTCCTTAATA